>NZ_JBATHX010000001.1:0-5278 GCF_049667265.1 Algibacter sp.
TGGTTTCAAAGCTATTTAATTTGTAAAGGGCAATACTATAAAATCCCGCTGCAAAAGCGGGATTAGTTTAACTAACTATTTTGAATACGCTTTTCAAGCTTTTAAAAACAGAGTTTCACTAATAAAAAAACTGCTCGAGGGGACGAGCAGTTTCTTTTCGATATGTATTCCCGAGCTTAATTGGAAATGCATATCCAGATCTAACCAAAAACCTAGAATTTAATAGCGAATCCGGTATAAACACCAATAAAAAATGGTGAAAAATTCCCAGAAGTATTGTTAAATGTGTTGAATTGATATTTAAAGATTGGCTCTAAACTCAAATCGAAAGATTTCGTAATTTTATAGTTTAAACCAAATCCGAAATTGGCACTATAACTTATATTATTAATGTTGCTGGCTTCACCAAGAAAGGTTCTTGTACCGTTATCTTCTTCTGAAAAAATTTCATTATTATTTAAAAAGAAGGAACTAAAACCACCAATTAAATTGACACCTAATTTTTTGTCAGAAAGCATATATTGAATTTCTAATGGAATTTCAATATAACCCAAAGCTTGATTTATAGATCCGTTTGAAGGCGCGAACGATTCTGATGAGGTTGTGGTTAAAGATTCTGAACTAAGCGCTGAAACCCTATCAGCATTACTAGTACTAGATTTAACATTTTGTAAAGCACTACTGCTAGCACTTAATCCGGCAGATTGAAATACCAAAACATCATTCGTGTTATAACCTAAATTTACCCGATTAATACCAGAACGGATACTTAATTTTTTATTTACCGCATAACTTGCGGCAATACCATAACTCATATTAACCTCTCCAGATTTTGAGTTACTATTAAATTGAGGGTCAATGGAAGAACCTTCGCCTAACGTATTAAAATATACAGGTGCCGCATTTGGTGCAACACTCCATCTGTTATTTAATTTGCTGTTTTCATCTTCAATAACATCTTTAGCGTTTTCTAAAGCGTCCTCAATAGTGCGTTTGTTTTCTTCTTTATTTTCATTAATGTCTTCAATCTTTTTGTCGTTTGAGATGGCAACAGCTTTATTATCTTTTGAAGCATTATCAATAAGGTTTTTTGCTTTTTCTTTGTTTACTATTGGTGTGCCATTTTCAGGGTTAACAATAGTATTTTTTTCTTCTGAAGTATTGGCGACAATCACTTGATTTTCTAGTAGTTGTTGCGCATTTTTCTTTACTTTGGAACCTATGTTAGCAACAGCTTGATTACTTAAAGTATTGGATTTTTTCTTGATATTTATTTTATCAGAAGAAATAAAATTCGTTTTACTTTCATTTTGATTTTTTGAAGCCGAAGTTTCAACTATGGAAGTTTCTTTAGGTGAACTTAGTTTATTTACTACGTTATCAGACGGATTATCTGAAGCTTTATTTGAATTATTAGCATCATCACTTGAAACGACAATATTTGTTTTATCCTGTTTATTAAACGAATTATTATTATCAGTATTTAATTCTTCTGAAGCTTTGTTTTCAGTATCTACAACTTGATTATTTGAATCTTCATCTGCGTTATTTAAATAAATACCACCAACCGTTAAAAGCAGTAAAAGTAAAGCTGCTACACCTGCATAACGCCACCAAATTGGAATAACGCGTCGCTTCTTATTTTTCTCGTTGAGTTTGGCCTCTATATTTTCCCAAACAGCATCGCTAGGCGTGGCTTCAAAATGTTTGAAACCTTCCTGGAATAATCTATCTATATGTTTCTTATCGCTCATTTATATTGACTGAGTACGTTGTGTTGTTTTATAATCTATTATAGTCTGTTTCAAAATTTGCCTAGCTCTTGCTAAGTTCGATTTTGAAGTTCCTATGTTTATTTCTAGCATGCTTGCAATTTCTTTATGCGAATAGCCATCAAGTACATATAAGTTAAAAACCAATCGGTATCTATCTGGTAATTCCTGGATGATTTTTAAAAGATAATCGATGGAAACTTCGTCCTCTTCAATTTCCAATTCAACATCCTCAATGGTATTTTCATTTATTATATCAAAAACTTTTTCGTTTCGGTAACGTTGTAATACGGTATTTACCGTAATTCGTTTAATCCAACCTTCAAAAGAGCCTTTGTTTTTATACTGTTCAATTTTTTTAAAAATGGTTAAAAATGCGTCTTGCAAATTATCTTCAGCTTCGGCATAGTTTCGCGAATACTTTAAGCTGATAGCGAATAATTTACCCGAAAAGAGTTTGTATAATTCGCCTTGTGCTTTAGTATCATCAATCTTACAATTTTCTATGAGTTGTTTTAAACTCAATTTAAACATGTATTAATTAATAGTTACTCTTCTACCACAGGAACTTCAATGATTAAATATTGACTTTCACCGCCAGCTCCCTCGCCTTGCCAAAACTTAAAAATATAAGAACCATTACTGGTTACTTGAAAGTTAAAGGTTGCTTCTACCAAGTTATCTTCAGTTGCTTCACAATTGTTGGCATCAAAAACATAGGTTATTGGTGCTACAGTTCTTTCATTATTTTCTTTTAAATAATAAAATTCTTTAAACGCATGACAAGTTGATGGTTTAAAATACGATACTGTTATTGGGTAAACTTCACCCATCATAAATTCGTCAGGGATATCTACACTCTCAACAGGTAAAATTTCAAAACTATAACTTGTGTTATCATCATCTATACTACAAGATGCACAAAATATAAGCGTTAAACAAAGTACTAGTAGTTTTTTCATGGCAGAATTAATTTGGGGTTAAATACATGTTTGCATTATATAGATGCAAAACAATTAAAATGGTTGCGTAGAAAACTAAAAAATCCCGAATAAACGGGATTTTAAATTTTATAATTAGCAAGTAAAACGAGTTTTATTGTTCTTTTACTGCTTTTCTAACTTTCGCTTCAAGCTCATCCATAAGTTCAGGATTGTCTTTTATTAATGCTTTAACAGCATCTCGACCTTGGCCAAGTTTAGTTTCGTCGTAACTAAACCATGAGCCGCTTTTCTTTACAATTTCATGTTCTACGGCTAAGTCTAAAATTTCTCCAACTTTAGAAATGCCTTGTCCGTACATAATATCGAACTCAGCTAATCTAAACGGTGGAGCCACTTTGTTTTTAACCACTTTTACACGGGTTTTATTACCCTGTACTGCTCCATCGGTATCTTTTATTTGAGTAGAACGTCTTATATCTAATCTTACAGAAGCATAGAATTTTAAGGCGTTACCACCAGTTGTAGTTTCTGGGTTTCCGAACATAACACCAATTTTTTCACGTAATTGGTTAATGAAAATTACGGTACAATTGGTTTTGCTAATAGACGCTGTTAATTTTCTTAATGCTTGAGACATTAAACGTGCATGAAGTCCCATTTTAGAGTCTCCCATTTCGCCTTCAATTTCACTTTTTGGAGTTAAGGCAGCAACAGAATCGATTACAACAATATCAATAGCTCCTGAACGGATTAAGTTATCGGTAATTTCTAAAGCTTGCTCACCATTATCAGGTTGAGAAATAATTAAATTATCAATATCTACACCTAATTTTTCGGCATAAAAACGATCGAAAGCATGTTCTGCATCAATAAATGCAGCAATACCTCCAGCTTTTTGAGCTTCGGCAATAGCGTGTAATGTTAAGGTTGTTTTACCAGAAGATTCTGGGCCATATATTTCAATTACACGTCCGCGTGGATAACCACCAACGCCTAAAGCAATATCTAAACCTAATGAACCTGAAGGGATAGCTTCTACATCTACAATTGCAGAATCGCTCATTTTCATTACGGTGCCTTTTCCGTAGGCTTTATCTAATTTATCTAAAGTAAGTTTTAGTGCTTTTAATTTTGCTTCTTTTTCTTTTTCGCTGCTCATTTCTTTGTTTTTTCTGAAAATTGTATGCTAAAGTACTACAACTTTTTTCACAATACAATTTTATGACGCAACCTTTTTCAACATTCTGCATCTAGTTTATAAAGAGGAAAAAATTTGCTATCAAATTTGCCAATGAGTTTTGATATATTGACTAACTCTAAACTCAATTAAAGCATCTAAATGTATATTTAGGTGCTTTTTTTATAGACGAAACCGAGCTACTTTTCTTACTAAAATTTGGCAGATAGTTGCGCTAGGGATAGTAGTGGAAAGCCCACAGTCCGACCATAGGAGGTGCGAGGACTTGCAACGGATAGCCCGACCCCTAGGTAGCGCCCAAATTTTTAATCCTTCAATTCGCGTAATTATTTAGAAATTGTACCTTTGCACTTTAAAATATTCTTTAACCTTAAAAATTAGTATAGCATGCAACTGTACAATACCTTAAGCGCAAAAGAAAGAGCTGAATTAATCGAAAAAGCCGGTAAGGATCGATTAACGCTTTCTTTTTATCAGTACGCTAAAATTACAAATCCTCAAGAATTTAGAGATCAATTGTTTATTGCTTGGAATAAACTGGACGTTTTAGGACGTACTTATGTTGCCAAGGAAGGGATTAATGGTCAATTGTCGTTACCGGCAGATTGTTTTAATGCTTTTAAAGCACATTTGGACACCATTGATTTTCTGAAAGACATCCGATTAAACATTGCTGTAGAGCAAGATAATATGTCGTTTTTAAAATTGAAAGTAAAGGTGCGAAACAAAATTGTGGCCGATGGTTTAAATGATGATACATTTGATGTTAGAAATAAAGGTGTACATGTTGACGCTGAAACTTTTAATACGCTAATTGAAGATGAAAAAACCGTTTTGGTGGATATGCGAAACCATTACGAAAGCGAAATTGGGCATTTTAAAAATGCGGTAACGCCGGATGTGGATACCTTTAGAGAGTCGTTAGATATTATTGAAGACGATTTAAAAGATCACAAAGAAGACAAAAATTTAGTGATGTATTGTACAGGCGGCATCCGTTGTGAAAAAGCGAGTGCGTATTTTAAACATAAAGGGTTTAAAAATGTCTTTCAGTTGGAAGGTGGTATTATTGAATATACACGACAAGTTAAGGACCAAGACTTAGAAAATAAGTTTATGGGACAAAATTTTGTGTTTGATGAAAGACGTGCCGAACGTATTAGTGCCGATGTGATTGCGCAATGTCACCAATGTGGCGAGCCTTTTGATACGCATAGTAATTGTGCTAATGATGCTTGCCATTTACTATTTATACAATGTGACAAGTGTAAAGAAGAAATGAACCATTGTTGTTCTACTAATTGTAAAGAGATTCATGCTTTACCTTTTGAAGAACAGAAAGCACTAAGAAAAGGACAAGGAAA
>NZ_JBATHX010000002.1:0-6051 GCF_049667265.1 Algibacter sp.
CCTTTCCCCAAGATTCATAATGCTCTGAAACCTCTTTTATGGCATCACAAATAAAGGCAATGTCATGGTTTGTCATTGTTGGATGAATCGACATTCGGATCCAACCCGGACGCTCCATTAAACAACCCTCTAATATTTTTTCTTCAATAGCTTTTGAGGTTAATTGATCTACATGAAGTAAATAATGCCCGTAAGTTCCAGCACAAGAACAACCGCCGCGCGTTTGCACGCCAAACCTATCATTCAATAGTTTTACAATTAAATTAAAATGGACGTTTTCAATATAAAACGAAAATACCCCCAACCTATCTGTATGTTCTGGTGCTAAAATGTTTAGATTCTTAATTTCAGAAAGTCTTTCGAAAACAATGTCATTCAATTCATGCTCTCTTTTTAGGATATTCTGGACACCCATTTCTTCTTTCAATTGAATTGAAAGTGCAATTCTTATGGCTTGTAAAAAACCTGGCGTTCCACCATCCTCTCTGGTTTCTATATCATCGATATAATCATGATTTCCCCAAGGATTGGTGTAACTTACAGTTCCGCCTCCCGGATTATCAGGTACTAAATTTTTATACAATTTTTTATTAAATACCAAAACCCCTGAAGCTCCAGGACCACCTAAAAATTTATGTGGTGAAAACGTAATAGCATCCAAATATTCCTCCTCATCTTCAGGATGCATATTCATATTTATATAAGGTGCTGAACATGCAAAATCTACAAAACATAACCCATTATTTTGATGCATTATTTTTGCAACCTCATGATAATTTGTTCTAATACCTGTAACGTTTGAACAGGCTGTGATAGATGCAATTTTAATTGGACAATCGTCGTGTTTTTGAATTAGAGCCTTTAACTTTATAGCACAAGGCAAACCGTATTCATTTGAAGGAATCACTTCTACCCTAGCAATGGTTTCTAACCAAGAGGTTTGGTTGGAATGATGCTCCATATGAGACACAAAAATAATAGGACGCTTCTCTTCTGGAACCTCTGTATTATCTTTTAAATTCTCTGAAAGTTTAATTCCTAAAATACGCTGAAATTTGTTTATTGCTCCAGTCATTCCAGTACCAACGGTTATGAGCACATCGTCTTTTGAAGCATTAACATGTTTTTTTATGATATTTCTAGCTTCATGGTAAGCTAAAGTCATTGTCGACCCAGTTACAGATGTTTCAGTATGTGTATTGGCAACAAAAGGTCCTATTTCATTAAGTAGTTTCTCTTCAATCGGTCTGTATAATCTGCCGCTGGCTGTCCAATCAGAATAAATAATCTTTTTTCTTCCGTAAGGTGAATCAAAATATTGATCTATTCCAACAATATTTTTTCGAAATTGTTCAAAATATTGCTCAAGATTTGAAACCTCTTTTTCAGAATTCATAATGTTTAGATTATTATAGAATTACTCTTTAAAATATTAAAAACTAAATGTTAGACTAAATATTTAACCCATCAAAAAGAGTGATTAATTTTTCATTTGAAGGTCGTGGCGCATTATCATTTACCACAATACCGTTAGGATCGATTAAAATAAATCTTGGAATACCTGATACGTTAAAATCTCTAGCAAATTTCTCATCACCTTTAGCGTATAATTGTATGCCTGTTAATTCTTTTTCTTTAACCATAGTTTTCCATTTATCGTAGGCATTAGCTCTATCTAAAGAAATACTAACAAAGGCTATATTTTTACCATGATAGGCTTTCTCTACTCTTTTTAAAAATGGAATTTCAGCCTTACAAGGCCCACACCAAGTTGCCCATAAATCAATATAAACATATTTGCCTTTTAAATCGTCCAAAGACATACTTCCACCAGCGTAATTTTCATAATCATTAAATTTTGGTGAAGGTTTTCCATTAAAAATAGATGGCTTATTATTTTTATTATGAGCAGTTGTTAACTGCTCAGCCATAGTTTCAAAACTTTTTTCTTCATCAGCAATAAACGTAGGATCTAAATTTGGTGTGTTTTTTAATAAGGCTTCAAACTGTTCGATACTTGAAGTTAATTTTTTATCAAAATCAGCTTTTTCAGATGACATTAAATCATCATAATCCAAAAGCAACTCTTGCATTAATATTTTTTCTGCCAAGTAATTATTAACTACTTCTCCTTTTCCTTGGAAATTAATAGTCTCACCAAATTGATTAGCGTCGAAAGTTATTTTTAAATTAAATCCATTTTCTAAATACATATATGCTTGTTCTTGCCCGTCAAACAAAACATAATTTCCTGATACCACTTTTAAAGTATCTGAAAACATCCCATCTTGATTAACTTTTATAGATTTAATAATGCTTCTTTGAGCCACCACCAACGAATCTGAAGTTGGATTTGTTATTTTTCCTGAAATGGTTACATAATCTTTTACTTCATCCTTTTTACAAGACACAAATACCATTGTAATTGCTAATATGTAAAGTAATTTTTTCATAAACTGAATAATTAATTTTGTTTATATACTTCTAAACCTTGTTCTAAAAACCTGGCATAATCAGCTTCATCAGGCGTATAACCAACGGGTTCATTTAAAACTTTTGTACCATCAGAATTTAATAATACGTAGTAAGGTTGTGAATTCGATTTAAAAAATTGGGTTTGAAAATTAGCCCATTTATGACCATAATTATCCAACAATCGTTTCCCACCATTAACTCTAGTCACTTCCACTTGTTCATCTGAAGGCAAATCTTTTTTATCATCCACATAAAGTGAAATTAGCACATACTCGTTGCGCAGGTAATTATCAATTTTCTCTAATGGCCAAATATGTTCTTCCATTTTTCTACAGTTCACGCAAGCATGCCCTGTAAAATCAATCATAATAGGTTTGTTTACTTGTTTTGCATAAGCGATTCCTTCTTTTAAATCTTTAAAAGTTTTTAAGTTGTTCGTTGATGTACTCGGATAAAACCAACTATACCCAACAGGAGGTGCTAAACCGCTTAACAAAGTTAAAGGTGTAAAGGTGTTTGTGTCTTCATTTACTCTAAATCCTGATGCTAAATAAATAGCAAATGCGGCAACTAAAACGCCTCCAGCAATTCTTGAAAATGATAGTTTTTTAAGGGGAGAATCATGCGGAAACTTAATTTTACCAAATAAATACAAGGCTAATCCAGCAAAAATAATAATCCATATTATCAAGAAAGGTTCAATTTTTAAAAGCCCCCAATGTTTTACTAAATCAGCATTTGATAAAAATTTGAATGCCAGGGCTAATTCTAAAAACCCTAAAACAACTTTCGTTGTATTTAACCAACCCCCAGATTTTGGTAAGGCATTCATCATATTTGGAAACATAGCGAACAACGCGAACGGCAAACCTAAAGACACGCCAAATCCTGCCATACCGGCTGTGAGTTGCCATGCTCCACCATCGGCAGTAAGCGAACCCGCTAATAATGATCCTAAAATTGGACCTGTACATGAAAATGAAACAATGGCTAAAGTTAATGCCATAAAGAAAATACCAATAATTCCCCCCGCATTTTCACCTTGTGTGGTTTTGTTTGTCCAACTTGAAGGCAATGTTAATTCATAATAGCCAAAGAATGAAAATGCAAAAAACATAAACACTAAAAAGAAAATGACATTCAACCATACGTTGGTTGATATTTCATTTAAAATATCTGGATTTACGGAATCTAAAAGATGAAAAGGAATGCTTAAAATTAAATACACTAGTAAAATGAAAAAACCATAAAGCAACGCTTTGCCAACACCCGAACCTTTATTTTGCCCGCCTTTTTTAGTAAAAAAACTAACTGTAAGGGGAATCATTGGGAACACACAAGGTGTTAAAAGTGCTAATAAACCACCCAAGAATCCTAATCCGAAAATAGACCAAAGCGATTTTTTTTCTTCAATATTTCCTGCCACTAAGGTGACATCTTTTGGGGTCATGCCATAAAGCATATGGTTAACAGCGTCGTTATCTGCTATGCCAACCTCATCAGAATTATTACCACTATTATTTACAGTTCCGTTAATGTTAAATACCAATTCAACTTCGGTTGGTGGCAAACAGCGTCTGTCATCGCAAACCATAAACTCAACAAAGCCATTTACAGTTTTTACATCACCAATCAATTCTACCTTTTGAATAAATACCGCAGATTTTTCGAAGAATTTAATTTTCATTTGAAAAACTGGGTCGTCAACAATATGCCCTTCATCTTCACTTGTGTTTCCTACAAATTTAAAAGCACCATTGGCATCATCAAAAATAAAAGTTGTTGGAATTGGCCCATCCTCAGGAACATTTTGAGAATACAAATGCCATCCTGATTCAATTGATGCACTACTTATTAAATTATATTCAATATCTGAAATTTTCTCAATTGAAGTTTTCCATTTAACAGGTTCTAATATTTGAGAATTTCCAACCGCAAATACTGCTAAAGCTAAAAGGAGGAGAATACGTTTTATCATTTATTAAGGTTGTTTATTTTAAAATTATTACAATTCGAAGATAAGATTTGCCGGGTCTGGCATGATACATTTTGAGTCATCACACACCATGTAATTGACTTCTGAATTAATTTTGAAAGGCGGTTTTTTCTTAAGCTTTATCCGTTGTTTAAACGTCGTTTTGTTTTCAAAATAAGTAACAAGTATGTTGAAAGTTTTATCCTCAATGGTAATTCCAGATTCTTCTTTGGTGTTTCCCTTTTTTAAATAATTACTATTTCCAACAAAAGTAAAAACGGTTGGCATAGGACCTCCTTCTGGTACTGTTTGAGAATATAAATGCCATTTTTCGTCAATGGTTGCAGTAGCTATAAGCTCATACTCCGTACTTGATATTTTCTCTACAGTTGTAGACCATTTTACAGGTTCTAAAATTTGCGAAAAGGTATTTATGGTAATTAATAGAAATATTAAGGAAAATATGTTTTTCATGAGTAACTATTTATATGCTGTTATGATTTAAACGAATTAAAACCAACAAAACAAAAGTAGTAAGAAAGATTTTGTCTTTTCAAACAAAGAGACGATAAAACCCTACAAACCTTGCTAATTTAATGTTAAAATTTAATAGTATAATACAAAAAGCGCACCGTGGAAGGTGCGCTGTCAAATAAGCACTTTTTAATATTAAAATTTTACGGATACTTTTCCTCTTAAAAAGAAGGGAGAACCTGGTGTAAAATGAATCTCTTCAACAGCATTAGGCTCATTAAACAATCTACTTTCTGTAGCAAATTGAGTTTCATTCCATTCGCTATCAAATAAATTTTCAACAATCACCCCAAACGTCCAGTTTTCATGTGTGTAATTAAGGTTTAAATCAGTAATAAAATACCCTTCAGCTACAATCGAATTATCTTCATTTGCAGGTCTATCTTTAATAAACCGGTAACTAAGGCCACCAGAAAAATTATTATAATCTTTAATATTTAAACTTCCTGAAGATGTTAAATCTGGTGCCAAGGGAATATAATCTTGTCCGCTAGCCTCTTCGCTACTTCTAGCATAGGTATAATTAACATCTGTATTAAAAAACAACCAGTCATTAAATTGATAACGCAACCCAAAATCGACACCATATCGTTTTGTTTTTCCGCTAGGTTCAACAATTCCGGCATCGCCAACATAAACAAATTCTTGTTGTAAAAACAAACTCCATAATGCCGCATTAATAACTAAACGATCTACAGGTTTTGCAATAAACCCTAAATCTGTTCCAAAAGCTGTTGGTAATATTTCCTTCCCATTATTAGCTGTAACTACTCTTGTATCGTTAGAATGATAACCTAATCCTGTTTTTGCAAACCATTGTAGCTTAGAAGAAGGTGCATAAAGAAAATTCAATTTTGGGCTAACCAAAACCTTGTTTTCACTTTTATTGTCGTAAGTTTCAGTTAATAAATCTTCATAATCAAAGTTGAAATAATCAAGTCGTAACCCAGGATTAATGGTCCATTTATTTTTTTTATAGGTTAGGTTAGCAAACGAAAAACCATTCAATTCATCTACATTTCCAAAGGCCAAACGCTCTAATAATTCTTGTCTGTTTTTGGTTCTTG
>NZ_JBATHX010000003.1:0-7423 GCF_049667265.1 Algibacter sp.
AGATTTGGCAACAAACTTAATTAAGTTTTGAATATCCTTTATATCCATAATTTTACTAATTAGTTAGTGGTTAGTGTTTTGCATTATAGGCCCATTTTAAATAAATGGCTCCCCAATTGAATCCGCCACCAAAAGCAGCGAATATTATATTATCTCCTTTTTTAAGCTGTGATTCATAATCATTTATAAGAAGTGGTAACGTGGCTGATGTTGTATTTCCATATTTTTGAATATTCATCATTACTTTACTTTCATCTAAATCAATACGTTGCGCTGTAGCATCAATAATACGTTTGTTTGCTTGATGTGCAGCCAACCAATCAACAGTATCTTTTGTTAGGTTATTACGTTCTAATATTTTTACTGCAGCATCGGCCATATTGAAAACTGCATTTTTGAATACCGTTCTTCCTTCTTGAAAAGCATAATGGCCTCCTTTTAGTAAAGCTTCAGCAGTTAACGCATGAGATGAACCCCCAAAAGTAGCTTGTAAAAACTCTCTTCCTGTTCCATCACTTTTTAAGTATTCGTCTTGAAGCCCTAAGTTTTCCTCGTTTGGTTCAAATAAAACTGCCCCTGCACCATCACCAAAAATAATGCATGTTGCTCTATCTTTATAATTGATAATTGACGACATTTTATCTGCACCTATTAGAAGTACATTTTTATAGCGTCCAGATTCAATATATGCTGCTGCTACAGACATACCAAATAAAAAGCTAGAACATGCTGCATCCATATCAAAAGAAAAGGCATTTGTTGCGCCAATTTCTGAAGCCGTAAAAGAAGCTGTTGATGCTGCTTTCATGTCTGGAGTTGCCGTTGCAACAATAACAAGTTCTATATCTTTTGGGTCAATACCCTTTTTCTTTATTAAATCTTGAGCAGCTTTGATGGCCAAATATGAAGTTCCTTTTCCATCGTCCTTAAGAATACGACGTTCTTTAATGCCCGTTCTTGAAGTAATCCATTCATCGTTCGTATCGACCATGGTTTCAAGAATTTGATTGGTTAATACATAATCTGGCACATATGCACCTACAGCTGTAATTGCTGCTGTGATTTTACTCATACCTTTATAGTTAGTTTGACCAAAAATCGTTAAAAATGGACGAAAACATCCAATATTTTACGAAAACTACTAAATTTTAGTCTAATATTATACAAATTACGTGTTTTTGTTAATTAGAAAAAATAATTCATAAAAAAAACGCCCATAAATGAGCGTTTTATATATGCATGCATAATAGTTTATGCTACGTTTTCTACTTCTTCAGAGTTGTCAATTAATACTTGACCTCTGTAATATAATTTACCTTCGTGCCAATGAGCTCTGTGGTACAAGTGTGCTTCACCTGTTGTTGGGCATGTAGCAATCTGTGGCGCAGTTGCTTTGTAATGTGTTCTTCTCTTATCTCTTCTTGTTTTCGAGATTTTTCTCTTAGGATGTGCCATTTTATATTTTTATTTATCCGTTAATAATTTTTTTAATGTATTCCAACGAGGATCAATATCCTCATCTTTGTCTTTTTTATCTTTAAGCTTAGGGCTTAATTCTTCTAATTTGTCAAGTATTTCTGAATCTAATGTACCGTCTTCAACTCCAGGGTGTAACCTTTTTATTGGAACAGCTAGTATAATTAATTCGTAAATATACTGTTGGATGTTAATTTCGTAAGTGCCATGAGGAATAATTAAAATGTCGATATTCTCGTCATTATATTCATCACCAAACTTAACAACCAAATCAAACTCGTTTTCAATCGTTTGATTATAAGGTTCGTTAGTTAAATCACAATTCACATTAACCCAACCAGTAATTTTAAAATGTAACTCTAATAATGTTGATTTTTTTTCTAATTCAAGACCAACAATAATGTTTACATCATTAAAATCTTCATACTCAAAATGTTCAAAGAACGCTTGCTTTACTTCATACTCAAAATGATGTTTCCCTGTTTTTAATCCTACAAATGGGATTGTAAACTCTTTCAGTAGCTTCATAATCGCATCTATTTTGAGCCTGCAAATATATAACTTTTTATTTACCTAACACGAGTTATGAACATTTTTTTAATTATGTTTTTTAACGGCTATTTTTACAGCCATTTTTTCTAATAATCAACTCATTAACGATGCACTTTTCGAGGCGCTTTCTTTAAGGGATTAGAAGTAAGTTGTTCATAACTCGTTCTGTTTTTATATATTTTAATAGCGCTAAAAACGGCTTCTTTAAATGAGTTTTCATCTGCTATACCTTTTCCAGCTATTTCATAAGCAGTACCATGATCTGGCGAAGTTCTTACTTTATTCAATCCTGCAGTATAGTTTACACCTTGCCCGAAGGAAAGGGTTTTAAAAGGAATTAAACCTTGATCGTGATAAGATGCAATAATGGCGTCAAAATTTTTATAATTATTTGAACCAAAAAAACTATCAGCCGCATATGGGCCATAAACTAATTTTCCGCTTTCTTTAATTTTATGAAGGGTTGGCCTTAAAACATCATCATCTTCGGTTCCTATAACGCCATTATCACCAGTATGCGGATTGATTCCTAAAACAGCAATTTTTGGCCTTTCAATATTAAAATCCTTTTTAAGGGAATTATAAACGGTGTTAATTTTTTGTTCAATTAGTTTAGGGGTAATATGGGCAGCAATATCTTTAACCGGAACATGGTCTGTTAATAACCCAACTCTTAGCGTATCCGTAATCATAAACATCAAACTTTCACCTTCAAGTTCTTTTGCTAAATAATCAGTATGCCCCGGGAATTTAAAATCTTCAGACTGAATATTATGTTTATTAATTGGTGCGGTAACCAAAACATGAATGGCGTTTTCTTTTAATGCCTTTGTTGCAGCTTCTAATGATTTAATGGCGAAACTCCCGATTTTCGGATCTTCTTGTCCAAATTCTATATTAACTGGATCATTCCAACAATTAAACACATTCACTTTGTTGTGTGCTATTTGGTTTAGGTCGTTAATAATATTGAAATTAATTTCCGAGTTAAAATGCGATTTAAAAAACGTCATTGCCTTTGCAGAAGCAAAAATCACGGGTGTACAAAAATCTAAAAAACGCTCGTCTTCAAATGTTTTTAAAATAATTTCACCACCAATACCATTTAAGTCACCTATAGATATTCCTACTATTATATTTTCTTCTTGCTCCATTAAAAATGACAACTTTTGTTCGTAATTTTGAAATTCATTTACTCATGCAAATTTAACCAAATAAACAAACAAAATTATGTTTACTGGAATTATTGAAAATATTGGTTTAGTATCGAATTTAAAAACCGAATTAGATAACCTTCACATAACTATTAAAAGCACCCTAACTCACGAGCTAAAAATAGATCAAAGTGTTGCACACAATGGTGTTTGTTTAACTGTAGTTGATATAAATAAAGACGAATACACAGTAACTGCAATAAAAGAAACATTAGATAAAACAAGTATTGGTACTTTAAAATTACACGATAAAGTTAATTTAGAACGCGCAATGAAACTTGGTGACAGACTAGATGGGCACATTGTTCAGGGTCATGTAGATCAAACTGCTGAATGCACAAATATTAAAGAAGAAAATGGCAGTTGGGTGTTTACTTTTAAATATGATAGTGCTTTGAATAACATTACTATCGAAAAAGGTTCTATAACGATAAACGGAACGAGTTTAACTGTTATAAATTCTAAAAAAGATTCGTTTAGTGTCGCTATAATACCCTACACGTATGAGCATACAAATTTTAATACCTTTATAATTGGTACTAAAGTAAACTTAGAATTTGATGTTTTAGGAAAATATGTGGCTAAACTTATTAACTTGAACAAGTAAACTATTGATTTTGTTTAGGAAACAAATGCTTTTTAACTCCGTAAAATAAAGCGAAAACCATACCAAATAAAATACCACCATCAATAGGGAAACCTGGTGGAGGTGGTGGCCCTGGAGGAGGTGGGGTTGGCCCAGGTAATGTCTGGGCTGCACATACAACGCTTATTAATACAAATAAGATTGAGGCAATTATTCTTTTATTTTGTATTGTCATAGGGGCACAAATGTATAAAAAAAAGCGAGTTCACAAAATAATTAAGCTTTATTGCTACGAAAAACATCTACAAAACGCTAAAATCATCGACGAAATGCAATTTTACTTTATTTTAATAAACATTTGTTAATAACTACTATCAACAAATTTAAAGTAAATGTAAAATTAATCCCTCACTTCTAATTTACTCAACAAATATATACAAATCAGTTTAAATGAGAAACTAAAATGCACTCTTGTATTTAAAATCTATACTAGAACGGTTTGATTCCAAATAAATTATAAAAAAAAGCCTTCAATTTCTTGAAGGCTTTACAATTTCTAGATGTGGTCCCACATGGACTCGAACCATGGACCACCTGATTATGAGTCAGGTGCTCTAACCAACTGAGCTATAGGACCGAAATTGGAGTGCAATATTACTACTATTTTTATTTCTTAGCAAGTTATTTTATTTCTTTATCTCTTGACATAACTCAATTAAAACGCCGTTTGATGATTTTGGATGCAAAAAAGCCACTAACTTATTATCAGCTCCTTTATTAGGGTTTTCATTTAAAACTTTAAAACCCTCTTTTTTAAGTCGCTTTATTTCAGATACTATATCATCAACTTCAAATGCAATATGATGAATCCCCTCCCCTTTTTTGTCAATAAATTTGGCAATTGGGCTATCCTTTTTAGTAGCTTCTAATAATTCAATTTTATTTTCGCCAACTTTAAAGAAAGACGTATTAACACCTTCGCTTTTTACTTCTTCTGTTTTATAATGGGGTTCACCAAATAATTTAGAAAACAACTCATTTGAGTCTTTAAGGTTTTTTACAGCAATCCCTATGTGTTCAATATTTTTCATTGAAAATTTTATTTTTTTTCATTTCCGTGAAGACGGAAATCTTTTTATTCAAAACTTAATTCCTTTTCAAAATACGAAAATCGCATCTAAAAGTAACATAATCTTTAAATATCCGTTATTTTTGCAGTCTAAACCTAATTCAGGTAATTACATATGAGTAACGTAGAGGAAAGTCAAAGACAAAAAAAAATAGGATCTGTTTTACAAACCGATTTAGCTGATGTTTTACAAAGCGCGGCTACTCAAGGCGGTATGCGAGGTATTTTAATATCGGTTACTAAGGTAAAGGTGACAGTAGATTTAGGTGTGGCAAAAGTGTATTTAAGTATTTTTCCGAATGAAAAGGGCAAAGAATTACTTGAAGGTATTAAGTCAAACACACCGTTAATTCGACATGAATTAGCACAACGCACCAAGAATCAGCTTCGTAGAATGCCTAATTTGGAGTTTTTTATTGATGATTCGCTAGAATATATCGACCAAATAGAAAAATCTTTAAAAGGGAAAGAAAACCCAATCAAAGACCCTTCAATATTAGAAAAAAGAAAAAAACACTAATTTTCTTATCAAACTTTTAATGGACTGCTTGAACATTCATTTTGTCAATATATTTTCATAATATTATGAATGTTTCATTACACATAGCAAAACGATACCTACTCTCCAAGAGCACTAACAATGCTATAAATTTCATAACTTATATTGCTATAATAGGCGTTATTTTAGGTTCGGCATCCTTATTTATAGTACTTTCTGGTTTTGCTGGTTTAAAGGATTTCACGTTACAATTTTCAAGTGAGGTAGATCCTGATTTAAAAGCCCAAACGGCCATTGGAAAATCGTTTTTTCTAACGGAAGTTGAAACCAATAAACTGAATAATTTAGATGACCTTGCACACTACTCAAAAATTATTGAGGAGCGTGTTATAATAGCTTCTGGAGACAAAAACGTATTGGCAGTTTTAAAAGGCGTAGATGCTAATTTTCAAAATGTAGTTGCTATTGATTCTACTCTGGATCATGGAAGTTGGGTAAATCAAAAAACAAATCAATTAGTTGTTGGTTGGGGCATTGCAAACAGTTTATCACTCGGTGTGCTAAGTTATACACAACCCATAACTGTTTATGTTCCAAAACCTGGAAAGGGAGCAATAACATCAAAAAAAAACGCATATAATTCTATTAACGCTATAAATGTTGGCGTGTTTTTTATAAATGAAGAGCTTAATGATACTTACGTATATGCGCCAATAGATTTAGCAAAAAATCTACTAAATTACGAGCCTAACCAATTGACTTCTTTAGAATTTAAATTGAAAAATGGTGTTGATGAAAACCAAGCTAAAAACAATATTCAAAGTATTTTAGGTGATAAAGTGATTTTAAAAAATAGAGCCCAACTTAACGATGCCCTCTATAAAATGCTAAACACCGAAAATTTGGCTGTTTACCTCATTTTTACACTCGTTTTAATCATTGCGTTTTTTAATGTTATAGGGTCATTAATTATGATGATTTTAGACAAAAAACGAAGTCTGAACACCCTATTCAATATAGGAACAACCTTAAAAGACATCCGGAAAATATTTTTTTACCAAGGCAGTTTAATGAGTGTTATTGGCGGGCTAATTGGTTTAGGTATTGCATTAATAATTACAACGCTTCAAAAAGTTTTTAGTTTAGTCATGATAACCCCAACACTCGCCTACCCAATAACCATCAAGTTTGAAAACGTCATAATTGTATTTTTAACTATTTCTGTGTTAGGAATTGTAGCGTCTAAAATTGCTTCGGCTAGAATTACGAAAGCTTTGGTGCAGAATATTTAGTTTACTCTGTAAATTGATGTCCGGAAAACTGCTCCAAAACCTCATCAAAAGCAGCAAAAACATCTTCCGAATGATCAGAAGTTACCATTTTCATGCGGTATTCTTTAAAATGCGGAATCCCTTTAAAGTAGTTGGTATAATGACGTCTGGTTTCAAAAACACCTAAAACTTCGCCTTTCCAGTCGATAGACATTTGTAAATGACGGCGAGCAGCATCAACACGTTCTTCTAAAGAAATAGGTGCTAAATGTTCGCCTGTTTTAAAAAAGTGCATTACTTGTTTAAAAAACCAAGGGTTCCCGATTGATGCGCGACCTATCATACAACCATCTAATCCGTAATCATCACGCATTTCCATGGCGCGTTCAGGAGTTGTCACATCGCCATTTCCAAACACAGGAATGTGCATGCGCGGGTTATTCTTTACTTGTGCAATAGGTTTCCAATTGGCATCGCCTTTATACATTTGTGCACGTGTACGCCCATGAATGGCAATGGCTTTACAACCTACATCTTG
This sequence comes from Algibacter sp., assembly GCF_049667265.1. Taxonomy (GTDB): domain Bacteria; phylum Bacteroidota; class Bacteroidia; order Flavobacteriales; family Flavobacteriaceae; genus Algibacter_B. Next base: position 7,266 of record NZ_JBATHX010000003.1, read on the forward strand.
CAAACGCTCGGCAACCTCCACAATTTTTATAGAATTATCATCCCATCCTAAACGGGTTTTTACGGTAATGGGAATGCTGGTTCGTTTTACCATTTCGGCAGTAAGTTGCTCCATTAAACAAACATCTTTTAAAATGCCCGCACCCGCACCTTTGCTCA
>NZ_JBATHX010000004.1:0-3895 GCF_049667265.1 Algibacter sp.
CCAGTAAAAAATGTAGATTTAGATTCAAAAGAAGACTACCAAAAACTGCATAGCGCCAATTTCAATTTTAAATGAGTAAATCAATAAAAGAAAAAGCATTAACACCCGAAACTTTTAAAAACTTAAAAAGTACCAAGCCTCCTGTTAATAGTGTTGGTTTTAAAAGTATTACTACTGCTATTGGTCAAGTTTCAAAATACATGAAAGCTGTTGATGCCTTCAAGTTAGCCACAAAAATGAATCAAAAAGGAGGTTTTGATTGTCCGGGTTGTGCATGGCCAGATCCAGATGATGAACGCTCCTCCTTAGGCGAGTTTTGTGAAAACGGCATTAAGGCTATTGCTGAAGAGGCGCAAAATAAAACCATAGGTGCTTCATTTTTTCAAAAACATTCGGTTGATGAATTGGCAGGTTGGTCTGATTTCGAATTAGGAAAATCAGGTCGGTTGGCAGAACCTATGTTTTTAAGTGAAGGAGGGTCACATTATCAACCTATTTCTTGGGATGAGGCATTTGAAAAAGTAGGGAAACATTTAAATGGTTTGAATAATCCTGACGAAGCGGTTTTTTATACATCAGGAAGAACAACTAATGAAGCCGCTTTTTTATATCAATTATTCGTCAGAGAATTTGGAACGTCCAATTTGCCTGATTGTTCAAATATGTGTCATGAAGCGAGTGGAAGCGCCTTATCTGAAACCTTAGGTATTGGTAAAGGCTCGGTTACTTTAGATGATTTATACAAAGCAGAAGTAGTGATGGTTGTTGGGCAAAACCCAGGAACAAACCACCCAAGAATGCTGACCGCTTTGGAGAAAACAAAAAAGAATGGTGGGAAAATTATTGCTGTAAATCCACTTCCCGAAGCTGGATTGATAAAGTTTACAAATCCGCAAAATCCCATAAAATTATTAAAAGGAGGCACACAAATAGCGGATGTATTTGTTCCTATTACTATCAATGGAGATGTAGCATTTTTTAAAGCAATTTTATTAAAATTATTAGAAAGAGAAGAAACTCAAGGTTCCATTTTTGATACAACATTTATCGATGAATTTACTCATGGTTACGAAGCGTTTATCACCGATTTAAAGACTTATAATTTTGAAGACTGTTTGAAAGCTTCAGGTGTATCTTTAGAAATATTTAATGAGGTTTTCGATTTAATCCTTAATAACAATAAAATAATAATTTGTTGGGCCATGGGCTTAACGCAGCATGAAAATGCGGTTGATAATATTCGAGAAATCGTCAATTTATTATTACTTAAAGGCAGTATTGGAAAAGAGGGCGCAGGCACTTGTCCTGTGCGAGGCCACTCGAATGTGCAAGGCGACAGAACGGTTGGTATTTGGGAATCTGCTCCGCAAGCATTTCTTGATAAAATAGAAAGTAAGTATGGTTTTAAACCTACCAATAAACACGGTTATTCGGTAATTGATGCTATAAAAGCCATGTATGAGAAGAAAGCAAAAGTCTTTTTCGGAATGGGTGGAAATTTTATTTCGGCGGTACCAGATACAGCTTATTCCGCGCAAGCTATGGCTAATTGTGATATAACGGTTCATGTCAGTACAAAATTAAACCGCTCGCATTTAGTTACTGGAAAAGAAGCCTTGATTTTTCCTTGTTTAGGTAGAACGGAAAAAGATTATCAAAAAACAGGATTGCAAATTCAAAGTGTAGAAAACTCCATGGGAGTTGTTCACACAACAAAGGGTGTTTTAGAGCCTTGTTCTGATAAATTACTTAGTGAGGTTGCTGTGGTTTGCGGTATCGCACATGCCACCCTTAAGGAACGATCAAAAGTCAATTGGTTGCAATATAAAACTGATTATAATTTGGTTCGTGATGATATTGCTGAGGTAGTTGATGGATTTACTGATTACAACAAAAAACTAAAACAACCGTCAGGTTTCTATTTACCTAATGGAGCAAGAGTTAGAGAATTCAAAACTATAACAGGAAAAGCCAATTTTTCAATTAACAAACTTCCTGAGTGGAAATTGAAACAAGATGAATTAATCATGATGACGATTCGAAGTCACGATCAATTCAACACCACAATTTATGGTTTAGATGATAGATATCGAGGTATTTTTAATGAAAGACGCATCATTTTTATGAATCGAGAGGATATGAAAACAAGAGGGCTTTCTGAACACCAAATTGTGAATTTAAAGTCTGTTTATAATGGCGTATCTCGTGAAGCACATAATTTTAAAGTTATTGGCTATGATATTCCTAAAAATTGTTGTGCCACTTATTTTCCTGAAACAAATATATTAGTACCACTTGATAGTTTTGCCCATACAGCAAAAACGCCAGCCTCCAAGAGTGTAAGAATTACGGTTGACGCAGTTTAGTATTATAAAATCTTAGATAATATCCGCTGTATATCACCATTATCCTTCTGCTGAATTATAAAATTTTCTAAAGCTTCTGTATTAGTAATTTGCTCATTGTTGTTTACAAAACCATAGCCTCTATAACTACCATCTTTTATAAGAATAAAGCCTACTTCTGATTCGTCTCTACCTTTCTGTTTTATAATTTTATTTAAACTTTCGTTTTGTGTTAAGAATATAGCTTTATTAACTCTAATATTATAAGCTTCTGGAGCTTCAGATTGAGAGCAGATGCCTTTACATGTTAAAATTTTATAGTGATTGCAAGTGGTCACGTTTTGTTGTAAGCCACAATATTTAGGACATAACTCAAAAGCTTCACAAATTTTTTCTAAATAGGAAATAACATCTCTTTTGGACTCTAAAATTTTAATTGGGTTAGGACTTAACTTGAGCGTGTTGTACGTAAAATGGATAATGCCATTTCTATCTGTATAATTAAAAATCCCGAAGCGTCTATTTGATTTTTTGGATGCTACGTTAAATTTTGGAAAGTGTTTTTTAATAGCGGCATCTTCCATGAGTAATGCTATGGTTTCACTCCCAGATAATTCAAAATCTACATGAGCAGTTTCTCTACATAAATCTAACTCTTTTTGTTTTTTATCGTAAAAATGCCCTATTACACGCTTTTTTAAGTTTTTAGCTTTTCCAACATATATAATTTCCTTTTTTTTATTTAAAAAATAATAAATGCCTGTTGAATTTGGAATGCTATCAAAAACTTGGCTTGGTAAATGGGCAGGTAAAGTGCCTTGTCTGCTATTGCCATTTAAAAATTGGGTAAAAATGGATTGTGCATTTTCTTTATGCTCTAATTTTTTAAATAATATTACAGTAGCCTCAGCATCTCCGCGAGCTCTATGTCGGCCCTCAATTTGTATGTTTAAATCATTACAAAGTTTACCTAAGCTGTAAGATTTATGTCCTGGGATTAATTTTCTAGCCAACCTAATGGTACATAGTTTTTTTCTGGTAAAATCTAAATTAATCCGATTAAACTCACCACGAATTACATTATAATCGAAGTTTACATTATGTGCTACAAAAACGGTGTTTTCGGTTATATCTAAAATGTTTTGGGCAATATCAGCAAAAATAGGCGCATTGTAAACCATGCTATTATCAATTCCTGTTAAAGCTGTAATATGATTTGGAATATAATCTTCAGGATTTACTAGTGAAGTAAATTCGTCTATAACCCTTCCGTTTTCGTAGTTAAAAATAGAAATTTCAGTTATTCTGTTTGTGCGTCCCGTAGTTTCTACGTCAATTATAGAGTAGGTCATGCTATAAAAATATTATAAAATTTGGTAACCTCCAATAGTTAGCCTATTTCTATTTTCAGGTGGCGATTTTAGTGTTAATATGTTGATTAATCTATCCTTGAATTTGGTAATGTTAAGGAATCATAAAGTTTTTAAGTTTAACATTTTATTAATGGATTATATCATTTTTTTGTCTTAAATTTAATTGATATTCAGTTA
>NZ_JBATHX010000005.1:0-1873 GCF_049667265.1 Algibacter sp.
TCATTATGAGCAAATTATGTAGTTATATTCATTTGACTTATGACTGATTATAAACTTAATTTTTACCAATAAAAAAATCAAATGCCCAGAATCTCTTTTTTTATTAAAATAACCTATACAAAAGCAATTAACAATGCATTTAAATTTTGCTATACCTCAATTTAATTAGTATCTTTTGACGCCTTTAACGACCTCATTAAAAACATTGTTGATAATGATTATTTCTTCGTGTCTTCAAATAAAAATATCCACGAATTTGTTTTACAGACAATAAAGAAACAACCAAGTAAATGAATTTATTATTAGTAGCCATTGCACCAGTTTTCGTCATCATTTTTTACATTTACTGTAAAGATAAATACGAAAAAGAACCGAGACGATTGCTTTTTTACAACTTTCTTTTAGGAGCCATTGTTAGCATTATCATTACATCGATACTTTACTATGCGTTTGATATGGTGTTACCATTAACCAATAAAACGAGTGTAATTCAACAATTCATCAAAGCCTTTTTTGTTGTTGGACTAATTGAGGAATTTAGCAAATACGTTATCATTAGATATTTTGCGCAATCCAATAATGCTTTTAACGAACCGTTTGATGGTATTGTTTATGCCGTGATGGTTTCTATGGGGTTTGCAGCTACCGAAAACATATTTTATGTGCTTGAGGGAGGTTACTCAACGGCATTAATTAGAGCTTTTACGGCGGTTCCTGCCCACGCTACGTTTGGAATTTTAATGGGTTATTTTATGGGAAAAGCTAAATTTTCAAATAACAGAATCGGGTTAAATTTTGCCGGATTATTTTTGGCCATTTTATTTCATGGCGCCTATGATTTCTTCTTGTTTATCGATTTTATTCCTGGCATTTGGGTAGGTGCATTTATATCGCTTGGAATAGGTCTTTTTTTATCAAGAAGAGCCATTATCAAGCATCAACAAGTTTCTCAATTTAATGGTGAAAATTAGGTTATTCCTTTATAAACATTAAAGTTTCCTGATTATTTCCAAAACTAAAAGTCGCAAAATAGAGTCCGTTTGACAATCAACTAACATCCGTTTGATTTTCGTTTAAAAAACTGTTTTTGAAAATAATTTTTCCTGGACCATATCATATATCCGAATTAAAACAATATTTAGTTCATAAGCCCTTTTTATATAAAACCAACTATATCAAATTAGCAATTATTTAATCCAGCCATTAAATTATCTTCTATTTTATACATATATTTACTAGCATTTAGTTCAAAATATTATGAGTAAAAATTTTAAGGTTAAAGTAAATAATACCATTGATTTTGAGTTTAGTAATGAAGATGTTTCAAACCAGGATGCACTTCAAACTTCAAAAGGAAATTATCACATTCTTCAAGACAACAAATCGTTTAAAGCTGAAATAACTGAAGCAGACTTTCATAAAAAATCATATCAAGTTACAGTAAACAACAACACTTATAATGTTCATATTTCCAATAAATTAGACATGCTAATTAAGGACATGGGGTTTTCTGTTGGCTCAACAAAACAGGTCGATTTTATTAAAGCTCCTATGCCAGGATTAATTTTAGAAATGCATGTAACAGTTGGACAAGAAGTTAAGGAAAATGACAGCTTATTTATTCTTGAAGCCATGAAAATGGAAAATAGTATTATGTCTCCACGAGATGGTATTATAAAATCAATTTCCGCAAAAAACGGGGATGCTGTTGAAAAGAATCAACTATTAATTGAGTTTGAAAATTAGAAAATGCCATCTTATTATTCGTGAATTCGTGGCTAAAAAAATGAGATTACCTCTTTCGAGGGAATGACAAATATTAATTATTAATGAAAAAAATACTAGTTGCAAACCGAGGAGAAATAGCCATAAG
>NZ_JBATHX010000006.1:0-26360 GCF_049667265.1 Algibacter sp.
TACCATCATTATCGGTATCAATCGGTAAAGTTGACATATTAAAAATATCATCTAATCCATTTAAGTCTGTATCAATTCCAGAAAGTGTCACTAATGTACCTTGGTTTTCAACAAAATCGGGAATGCCATCATTATCACTATCTAAATCGAAAGCATCTTTAATGCCATCCAAATCATGGTCATTTTTAAAACAAGTAAGCGATATGTTTCCTGTAATACTTGAATCTGTTGTTGTGTTTTCAAGATGATGTATGAATGAAAACCCATCAACTTGATTTGCGAAAAACTCATAAGGGCCTGTTCCTGTTGGCGTAGGATTTATTTTAAAATGTATTTCGGACCCTGAAATTATAGTTACACCTGTTTCAAAAATACCATCGAAATTAGAATCGATTAGTATCCGATCATCAGGATCAACAAGTGTAATATTTTTATTTACTGGTAGTACTTTTGCAATAAAGAATTCACCATCAACACTAGTGTGTGTTACCGACAGATCTTCTAAAAACTTAATATTAACGGGTTCTGTAAATGATAATGCATATGTGTTATCGCCATTAGTAGTTGCAGGTATGTTACTTATTATATTTCCTTCGCCAGTTAGGCTTATTGTGCTAGTGCCGGTAGTAGAACGATTTATAATGATGTTATCTGTTGCCAAAGTTGAATTAATTGTTCCATCTTGAAACCTCAGAATTGGAGGCCTTGTGTCTGATAGATCCATAACCACATCACCTCTGGATTCTGTACAGTTTAAAATACCATCATTATCATTGTCAATGTCAATATTATCAATAATACCATCATTATCCCTATCATCTGGGCAAACACTTATAGGTATTTCAATAGATTCTAATTCTTCACCAGTACATGTTATAATCCCAATTAGTTTATATTTTCCAGGTTGAGTAGGAGTGATGTCTGAAGTGGTTAACAATAAATCAATAAATCCAGCCCCTGAGCCATCATCAAAAAGCCATTTAAAACTATCAAAATTTTGTGTATTTGCAGCCTCTAAAGTGATATTTGGAATACAGTTTCCTAAGGTAGCAAATTGTGCATCGAAATTGATTTCTGGGGCTGAAGGGAAGCCAGAATAAAAACTACCAGAAGTTGCGGCACCATTGTAATTGAAATAGGCACAATACAATTCATCATCACTTTGAACGGTTATATTTCCGTTAAGTCCTTTTACTTTATAAGTAATATAATCTGGTTTTCCATCAACAGGACTAGGAGTAACTCCAATAGGATTTCCATTTATAGTTACTGTTGCTCCAACCTTTGTTACAACAGTAATACCACCTGAATAATTGGTACTACCAATATTGTTTATATTGGCAATATTATCTAGATTTCCACGTGTTTCGCAACTTAAAGGGGGTACAAAAAACAGCCCTTGATTGGCTTCGCTTGGGGTGCCACTATTTCCAAGACCGCCAACCCCTTGATATGCAAAAACAGGTTGAGATGTTTCAACATACATATTCCCGTTTGAATTGAATTCGTTGCCTTCAATTACAAAATAATCGCCAGCATTTATAGTTGTAATTGGAGCATTTCCATTTACGCTAATTGTAGTATTATCAGAATGTGCAACAATCAAAACATTTTCCCAAGCATTATCGCCATCACCTCTTACAAAAATATACTCTGTTCCAATTTTAGATACACCAACAATCTGATCGATACCATAATCTCTACCACCACCAGTACCAAAACTACCATTTGTTGAACCACAATTAACAACAATGGGTTTGTCTGATTCAACTAAACAACCAATTAATCCATCCTGATTTACTGTAGCATCTAAACAATTTGTTGCTATGGTATAACTTTCACCTTCGTTTAAAATAGTATTTACAGGTGTTGTTCCGGTGTAATTTTTTATAATTAAACCTGCTGGAAGATTACTAAAGTTAACTTTTGTATTGTCTTCAGTAGCCATTACCGAAACAAAATTTAAGTAATTATCTTGAGGGTTTCCATTAGTATAACTCCCAACTCTGAAGGAAGTATCAAGTGCAGAAATGCCTTTACTAACTAAAGCTCCAGCTTGTGCACCGCCCCCAGCATTCATTCTTACTGAAACATAAATGGGAGCTTCGGCTTCAATAATAAACCCTCTGTCATTCGTTACAACGCTTGATTCAGTTGATGGTATAAATAGTTGGCCATTACCTGTCCCTATTGTAATTTCCTGAGGTGTTGCATTTGAAACAGTACCAGTAATGTAGTTTGCTACAGGTTGCCCTACTGGAATAATAGTATATGAAATATTAGAATTGCTAGGAGTTGATAAATAAATATATTGGTCTTCTGCATTAGCATTTCCAAATGAAGAGCTTGTTAATGGTGGAATAAAATGCTTTTTACTTAATTGTGAATACCCTTTAAAACTTAATCCTATAAATAGAATAAATAATATAAATTTTATAGCATGTTTTTTAGCTATTATATAAAACATAAGGGAAAACTTAATTAAAATCGAAATACTAAAATATGCTATTTAAGTATTATAAGACTTATAAAATACCCTAAGGTTTAAAATTTAAGTTAAAATGCATTTTTAAGTGTGAAACACGTTTACCTTTTCAATGTGAAATGACCTTTAATGTTGAATGATTCTCCATTTTGAACAATTTCTGCCGAAAACCAATAATCATCAGAAGGCATATTATTACCATTATACGTACCATCCCAACCTAAAGAATTATGAGGAAGCATTTTTATTAATTTACCATGTCTGGTATAAATATAAACAACAGTTCCTGGTAATTGGTCTGCACCTACAATATGCCAAGTGTCGTAAGCATTATCATTGTTGGGTGTTACAAACTTAGGAATATCAAATACAAAAACAACTTTAGAAACATCCATGCAACCATTTAAATCTCTAACCGTTACAAGGTGTTCACCAAAGGAAACATTATTAAAAACATTTGATGTTTGTGGTTCTCCTCCATCTAGAATAAAAACATAATCTCCAATTCTTGAATTGTCTATTTCAACTGTTATACTATTTGGGTCGGCAAAATCGACGGTTTGAGTGATTGTTATTTCAGCTTCGTCCGATGGGATAACATCAAAATTATGTGTGTATGAACAATCATCTCCTATTACATTTGGTCTAGTAACCGTTACAGAATAGCTACCTGCATTTGCTGGGTTTACTGTTATTTGTGAAGATGTTGCTCCTGTAGACCATAAATATCTATCACCAGAAACACCAGTATCTGCAACAATTATGACTGGTTCATTATTACATAATGGTACAATGTCATTTATTGGAATAATTGGTAATGGGTTAACCCTTAAATTAAATTGAGTAAAACTAAAACATCGTGTAGCGTTGTTTTCAAGTCTTGTGTAAATAGTTTCATTATCTATAGCTGTATAATTAATAGGTAATGCATCAATTTTGTTTTCGGAATTATCTAAACTTGTATAGTGTGTAATAGTATAATTAGAAGGGTTTAAACCACCTAAAATAATACTATTATTTGCTGTTAAATCGAAATTTTGTTCACCATCATAATCATCATCACATTCAACTAAGTCTGGAGGTGTATTTGCTATTGGGTTTTCATTTATTTGTAATATGAATGAAGTTACTATTGGGCAATTTGTAGTATTGTCTGAAACTCTAACAAATATTTCATGACTACTTGCTGTATAATTGAATGTGCTATTTAAGGGTGACCCATTATTATCTGCATCAACTTGATTATCATGGTAAGAAATATTTACGACCGAAGTATCATTAGTAACCATTGTGTCAATTTGAGATAAATCATAAGTATTCGTATCATTATCACAAATTGGAATGGTGCCTATGGTATTTATGGTAGGAGGTAAATTCACAAAAAGATCGATAGGAATTATACTAAAGCAACCAGTTAAGTTATTTGCAACCTTTATATAAACGGTGCTTGTCGTAGAGGTGAAATTTGTGGGGTCAACAATCTCATTTGAATTGTCAGCACCATCGTCAGGATTTATATCAGTAATATCTTCAAAATAATTTATTGAAAGATTGCTTTTCACACGATCTAAAACTTCAAAATCCGCAGTTTGGGTGTCAATATTATAAAATGTTAAATCAAACGTGGCTATACCATCAGATGCTTCAGCACATTCGGTTAATGAAGGAGATCCAACAAGAACATCTGGAGCAGCAACTATATTTATTCCAAGTTCTTCAACTACGAAACAAAAGGAAGCACTACTTTCAATTCTAATATAAATACTTTGTGGGTTGCTAACATTCGTGTAGTTTGCTGGCAAAGGACTATCATTATCTATAGCATTCTGAGGCGTTAAATGAAAAGTAATATTTAAAGTGTCAGGAGAAGTAGCTTGAATTTCATTGGCTTTTGCAGTCAAATTAAATTCATTCATACCATCATTACTTGCATCATCACACACTAAAAAATCTATTATAGGATCGTAAATAGGATCTGGAGCCACTTGAATTTCTATGGAACCTGTGCTGAAGCATGTACCAATTTCTGCTGAGATATTTTCAACTCTTACATATATTGTTTTGGAGTCCGAGTTATATGCCACAGTCTTATCAATAGCATTTCCTAAATTACCATTAATGGCATCAATTTCATCTTCAAAATAATAAACTTCTTTACCAGATTGGCCGTTTAAAACATCTTCATCAGTTTCAATTAACACAAAATCTGCAAAGCTATCTCCGTCATCTTCACAAACTTGAAAAAGAATATCAGTAGGAATAATAGGCAAGGTATTTATAATAGCTTCAAAAGAAACAATGGTATAGCAACCTGTGCCGCTAATAGCGTCTTCAATTCTAATATAAATGGTTTGGGTATTTGTATTGTATGCACTTCTATCTGCAACAGGAATGGCATTTGCTGTAACATTATTATTAGCATCATCAAATGAAGTAAACGCATCAAAATTTAAACCTGTTCGGGTAGCTACCGCTTCATCTATTTTATCCTCAATATTAATTATTGAAAACCCATCTTGATCATTATCACAAATAATTTCATCTGATGGTTCAGTACTTGAAGGTGCAGTTAGTACTTCAATTTGAAAGGGGTTAACTGTAGAACAGCCAGAGTTTATATTCTCGAGGCGTGCATAAATAGTTTCAATAGAATTTGTATTATTATAGAAAGGGGGTAACTGGTTTGCGGTATTATTACTAATAGCATCTGCATTATTATCATAATAAGTGACTGTAAAATCAGTATTTCCACCTGTTATGGTATCATCTAATGATTGTAAATCTATGCTTGCAATGCCATCATCATCATCATCACAATAAGGTATTGTTATATTTCCGAATAGTAGGATGGGGTTAACTAATAAAGTTATTTCAGTTGTTTCCATACAACCTCCACCTTCTATCTTCACATATAAAACCTGTGGGCTTATTGCTGCATATGGCGTTGTTTTATCTAATGCATTGACGTCGTTATCTCTATCAACCTCTTCTTCATAAAACGTAACAGTTATAGTTTCTGGTAAATCGTTGGCAATAAAAATTTCGATGGTATTCAAGTCAAATTCTAAGGTATCCGAACTATCATCATTAGTGTCGCAAAGTGCAAAATCGCCAGTATCTGTACCTGTTAATAATAAGTTGGTATGAATTTCAAAAGGAACGATAGTTGCACAACCCGTTGAATCATCTTCTATTCTTAAATATATAGTTGCAGAGCCAGGTTCAACTACTGCATTGGTATATTGATAGTTGGTTTCGTCTGCTATAGCATTAGTGTTCATTTCAGCATCACCAAATGAAGCATGAAATGTTGTGGAAACGCCTGTTAATCCATTTAAAATAGCAGCAATTACCTCTGTTAAATCAAAAGTAGCTTCACCATCTAAATCTCTGTCACAGGCATCAATATATTGGGTATCATGGTTGACAAGTGGACTAACGGTTATTTCTATATTTAATTCTGTAGTGGTTAAACATCCGGTTGTAGTATCTACAACTCTAACATAAACTAACTCGTTTGGCGTATTGGTGTTGATATATGGTGTTGGAATTGGGTTATCGCCAGTACTAGCATCTAAAGAGTTATAATGATAAGTAACAAATAAGTTGGGTTGTCCAGCTGTAATTTCATCATCTTTAACAGTTAAATCAATAATGGCATAACCGTCGGGAGAATTATCTCCGTCACAAACTTGTAGCGTGGTAGGAACCACAATATTTGGAAGCGGATGTACTATGAGATTAAAAGTTGTAAAAGAAAAGCAACTGCTATCTGAATCTTGAACTCTTACATAAATAGGTTGTGGGTTTAGTGTATTAACAATTGGGGTTGTAATTGGATTAATGTTTAAACGTGCCTCACTATCTGAGTAATGGTAACTAAATGTATAATTAACAAATGGGGCATTGGCAATGACTTCACTATCTTTTGTGGAGAGGTCAAATATTTCAGTTTCATCACCACTTGAATCATCACATTTTCCATAATCTGTTATAGGATCCATTGGTTCTTCAGTATTAAGAACGACAATAATTTCATCTTCTTCAATACAATTTGAACCATCAACTGGAACCGAAGCTTCAACACGATAAGTACCATCTTGCACCGCAGTATACGTTGGGCCAATGGCACCACTTATTAAAACATCATTTAAATACCACGCATAAGAAACAAGTGGGTTTTCTAAGTCGGCATCAAGGGTTGCTAAACTTGCACAAGTTGAAATATCTTCTCCTAAATCTAAAATTCTAAAACTATCACCTTCGATAAATACTGCTGAATCAAAAGTACCATCCGTTTGATCTGCAATAATTAATTTAATATGGTATGTTACATTTGGTAGTATGGTGCCAGAGGCCGTTAAAACAGTTGTTCGACCATTATAGTTGGTATCACCTAAATTATAACCTTGAAAATATTCATCGTTTTGAGCTGGACAAACACCAAAAATTTCATCGTGTATAGTATTTGTATTTACAGGAATTGTTGTGCTTGGAATTAATGCTATATTCTGATAAGGATCAGCCGTACCGGCTTCTTTAATAAGAAAAACAAAACCATCGGAAAATTGGCATGGATTAATGCCGAAGTATTCTTCGGAGGCTAATAAATAATTAAACTGAAATTGATTTGATATAGATGAAAAATCAAACTCTATGGATGTGGCATTTACAGTATTTGTGATTCCTAAGGCGGTTTCTAAATCTGGGTCTGTACCCCAAGTATTCGAACCTTCACTAAGCGTTGGGGTTCTTGGAGCGTTACCACCAGAAGCTGCACCACCAGTAGATAACATGATGCCATTTTCAAAAGGAAAACTTGAACTTCCTCTTTCAAAATAGGCATAACTAGGAAAACCACTTGACGCACCATTAACCGACGAGCTAATGTTAGTTAAATTAACACAGCCATTAACTAAATTATTTTCAATTAAGGATTGCAAATCAACTGTATCATCCACAGTAATTTGCTGAGAAAATACAAAGTTACTATTGAAAAACAGTAAAAGTAATATGACGTAAATAAATCTCATAACTTGTAGGTACTTTCTAGTTTGTTCACAATATGGCCAAGAATTACAATTAGTAGGGGCTAATTATCTCGGAAAAATAGATATTTTTTAGATGAAACGCAAAAAAAATCGGATAAAACGCATTTTAATCGATGTTTTACATGTTTTTCAATTAATTAAAGCAAAATGATTTTAAAAAACGCTTCCATCTTCTAGTTTTACTGAAAACCAAATACGAATGCTATTTCATTTTTTCAAAACTTTAATATTTAAGTGAAAAATGATTTTTATAAATTCTGCCATCTTCTAATACTACTGAAAACCAATAATCATCAGCAGGTAAAACTTTGCCATTTAAGGTGCCATTCCATCCTGGTTCGGTTGGTAAAATTTGTTTTAATAATTTTCCATATCTGTCGTAAATATGAATTTTTGAGTTAGGTTGAAATTGTTCAGAAACACCCAAAACTTGCCAAGAATCATTCACACCATCATTATTAGGAGTAAAAAATTTAGGAAACCCAATTACGGAAACTTGCATATCATTTACGCCACAATTATTCTTAATATCTTTTACTATAACCGTATAAATTCCTGGATAAACGTTTTCAAAAAAGTTACTGGCTTGAAACGGAATTATAATATTCTCGTCTTTATCAATCAAACTAAACTGATAAGTACCTTCACCTGTTACAAAAGTGGTTATGGTATTATTTTGAGTAACATCCTTTACATCAAATGCAGGTGTTTGGAACGTGGCAATATTAGAAGCCTCAATAATAATTGTTCTATTTTTTGAACACCCAAAAACATTTGTTACAGTAACAGTATAGGTTCCAACTACATTTATATTTGTTTGATAATTTGTATCGCCATTGCTCCAAGAATATGTGTAATTACTTGGTGAATCATTTATAAGTCCAGCGTCTATAGTCAAAGTATTTGGAAACTCGTTTAAACAATAATATTCAAAACCTTCATTTTCAATATTTGGTAATTCATTAACAGTAAGTAATATATCGCTAATTCCGAAACAGTTATTTGCATTTTCTACGCGAGCATAAATGGTTTGAGAATAAGGCGTGGTATTGGTGTAATTAATGTCTAAATTATTTGTTTCCAATAGGGCATCATTATAAGTTTCATAATAGGCCAAATCAAGATCCGTAGGTAAACCATCTAAAATAATAGCATCTGCATCGCTTAAATTAAAACTATGAATTCCGTCTTCTGTGCCATCATCATCACATTGGTTTAATTCGGCATTATTAGCATCAGTAATACTTGCTTCTAAAGTTAATTCGGAAAAATTACTGCAACCAGTAATATCGTTTATAACTTCTACAAAAATGGTTTGTGGGTTTGTGGAGTTGACAAATATATCGCCATCAACCTCATAAACTCGAGCAGCATCAATATAGAATTTTGTTGATCTGTCTGGAATACTTCCAGTTAAAGCATCATTGACTTCATTAAGGTTAAAAAGGGTTATACCATCTGGAGTGCCATCTTCATCACATTGTAAAATAGTGTGATTGAAAGCTTCCGGGTTTGGTGTGAAATTCACAAAAGCTTGGCCTTCCAAAATACAATCGCCGGTATTTGGTTCAATAATTACCTCATAATGACCTGCATTAAATATTTCTAAATAAAAATTGGTTTCTGTTAAAGGTGCGCCATCAAAGGACCAGTAATATGTTGCACCTGGAATATTATCGGCTACCAAAGTATAAGAACCACCATCACAAATATCTAGATTTATGGAACTTTCACCATTTTTAATAATGTCTATTTCAGTATTGAAAAATGACGCTATAAAAGGAGGAAGCCCTTGTGATGAACTAAACGGAGACAAGCCGACAGCGTTATGATTATAATTACAGCCAGCACCAATTACATTTGGATTTTCAATAGCACCTAAAAAGGGTATTCCTTGAGTATAGGTTGCACTTAATGCTCTATAAATTTTTCCGTTTGGTCCAAGTTGCAAACCGCCTCTATACAATTGTCTGTCATCAACAGTATATGCGGAGCCTGCAATATCTGCATCCGAAAGGTTGTATTGTATTAATTTAGAATTGTGATTAGAAAGGATTTCGTTATTGGTTGTATTACTAAAATCGAAAAAATCATTGGATGCATGAACGTATAATAAATTGCTATTAGGTGAAAATTCGAGTCCGTAAGGCACCGAAGCTGAGCCACTAATAAATAATGATTGTTGGTTGCTAGCTTTTCCAGTAGCAACATCAAAATCATAAATATATAAACCGTCGCTGGTATTTGCACAGCCCATTTTTGTGCCATCAGGAGACAGCTTTAAATAACCCCTTACATCGTTAATGTTAATTGTAAAAGTTGATGTAATTGATGAGGTGTTTACCCCTGTATCGGTTACCTCAAAAGCATGAAACGTGTTGTAAGGATCACTTAGTCCATCTTCAGAAGCAAAAGCTAAAACCCAAATAGATTCCGTTACACAATCTTTAAGAACGGCTGAAATTTTCTCAGTACAATCTTGTAATAAATTGATGTTTTTGGAAGTTACAGCACCCAATCCGCCATCAAGAGTCATATCAATTTCAGAATAGTTTAAACCAAAATGTGCTTCACTATTGCTATGATTATCTACAGTAAAAACGTAATAAATATTTGGGTCATTTGGTTTTGGAACAATAATAGCCGATTGTGTGCTCGATGGGTCACCAAATAAATTATTGCCATTGGTCATTACATTGTGGTCTTTATTCCAAATTGTGATACCGTCAGAATATAAAAGCAAATCGCCAAACTCATCAGAAATAGAGGAGCATCCTTCAAAAGTATTTATTTGGCCATCACTAAGCGAAGTAACGGTATTATCAGTTAAGTCGAATTTTATGCCACTATTATACCCGAAATACCAGGTAGAGGCTTCATTTTGTGATTGGAAAACTAGACCAACCAGGCAAAAAATTACGAATAATACAGTCTTTTTCATTTTTCAGTAGCAATAGCTACCAAAGATATTATAAATCTCTCTTTTTTAATAATCTAAACGATAAAAAGATGAATAGGGCTGTCCAACATAAAACGATTCCAATTTCATACCAATGTACCGCGTAATCATAGGCTAATTCAGCTTTATCAGGAAATTTAGAAATGGCAATTCGCTGGAAAGGCTGATCTATTAATTTGTACATAGATTTTAACGGAAAGAAATTTTGAATTTTTCCCGAAAAAGTCACGTCTGATTGCCATGAAATTAATCCAAATAAAATCCATTCAACTATGAACAGAATAAATAAGAAGGCAAGTGCAAATGCTGATCGTTTTACCAACATACCAAAAAACAGACATAAACTAAAGAAGCCAATTAATTTTACAAAATATGCGAGTAAAAACTCAACACCTCTAAAAATTAATGCAGGTTCTGTATAGCTAGAATAATATAAACCAATGCATAAAGAAATTAAGCCAATAAGAACTGTCGAAACTAATGAGAAAAATACAATGGTATAAAATTTTGAAAGGATAAATTCCTTTTTACTTAAACCATCAATAAGGTTCTGTTTAATGGTTTTGTTGCTATATTCATTTCCAATCATGCTCACTACTACAATGGCAAAAAAGAATTTGAATTGTGACGCGAAAAACGTAGTTAAATGCCAAATAATTGGAAAATTAAAAACACCCAATTCACCTAGTTCTAAAGTGAAAAACCCAAAAACATTAATCTTTAATGATGAAAGTAGTATCACAAAAAAAGGTAATACAAAAGATGTAAATATGAGTATTTTACTAGTTCTATTAAGTAATAGCTTTTGTAATTCTAAATTTAAAAGTCGTAGCATTCTTGTTAGTTTTGGTTGTTGTCAGTCAATTGTAAAAACTGTTCTTCTAAACTTTCCTTTCTTTGTACAAGGTGTGTTAGGATAATACCTTGCTCAAAAAGAAACTTATTAAAATCTTCAGAACGCATAGGTTCACTTAAAAAAGCTGTCACTAAATTATCTTTAACTTTTATGGTTCCAAACGATTTGTGATTTTCTAACACGTTTACTAATTCTGTTTGCTTGTTGGATTTCAACTCGAAAAAACCATGACTAGAAATCATTTCATCTACACGACCAGAATATAATTTCACACCTTTTCGAAGTACCACTACATGTGTGCATACTTTTTCGACTTCATCCAGTAAATGCGATGCCAATAAAATGGTGGTTCCTTTGGCCGCAATTTGTTTTATTATTTCTCTAATTTGATGAATACCTTGAGGGTCTAGTCCATTTGTAGGTTCATCTAGAATTAATATTTCAGGATTGTTTAATAGTGCAGAAGCAATGGCTAAACGCTGTTTCATCCCTAATGAATAGGTGCTGAATTTGCTGTTTTTACGGTCTAGCAAACCAACAAGTTCTAGTTTCTCATCAATTTTGCTAAAATCGACGCCCTTTATTTTACAAACTAATTTTAAGTTTTGAGTCGCCGTCATGTAAGGATAAAAATTAGGACGCTCTATTATAGCACCTACTTTTTTTAAGGCATCGTGGGTTGAAGTGTTTCCATCAAACCAATAAAAATTACCTTCCGTTTTATTTACTACGTTTAGTACGATTCCTAAAGTTGTTGATTTTCCACTTCCGTTAGGACCCAAAATACCATAAACGTTGCCTTTGTTAATAGTAAATGATAAATCTTTTACCGCCGTTAAATACCCAAATTTTTTGGTGAGGTTGTTAATTGTAAGTATGGATTCCAAACTATTATGGTTTTTTTGCCAACTGAATATGCAAGCAATGGTTAGTTATTAAAGTAAGACGAATGTCTTTAATTTTTGTTACAAGCATAAAGATAAAAACGTTAAATTTGAATAAGTTAAAAATTTATGCAAGATCTAAAAATATCAAAAAAGAAGCCTTCTTTTCCTATAACGTCTAAGTTAAGCGATTATCTTTCGGATTATAATAGAAATGTTAAAATTCCAATTTTTTATGATGATTTATTACGTTTTCAAGGTTCTATTGTTGTTTACGATAAAGATGATAACGATACACTATGGATCCGGGTTTACTATAACGAATTTGAAAGAGAAGAAATAGAATCTGCTTTAAAAAAAGTGTATACTATTTTTCATTCTGATGGGAATGATAATATATTACCTTTTTTAAGTGTTGATGCGATTGACTTTTGCACTTTCGGAAATTCAAAACCATTTAGAATCAAAATAAGAAATATTTTAAATGATAATTCTACATATTTCTATGTTAAAACTGCAGATGCTTCACGTATTTATGGTTTAGAATTAGAACATATGTTATCGCCTTATAATTTGAATTTTTTAGTTCATGACAATACATTAATAGAAGAACATATTGTGGGCATTCCTGGCGATGAGTTTATAAAAAATATGTTGCCTAATTGTAGCAAATCTGAAAAATCCCAAATCGCTAAAGAGTTTGTAAAATTTAACGAGCGCTGTATGATACGCATGTTAGGGGATATGAGATCTTACAACTATGTGATTGTGCCAACACATGATTTTGATAAAGTTGTTTACAAAATAAGGGCCATTGATTTTGACCAACAATCTTACGAGGGTAAGTTTAATATTTATAGACCGCAATTCTTCAAGGAGAATTATGAAATGGTTCAGTTAGTTGCTAATAGCATTCAAAAATTGTCTATTGATCAATATAAAACTGAAGAGCGTTCTATTATGGTGAAACGACTTAAGAGTTCTCATATTAGAATTGGAAGGTTATTAAGTTGTATTGAATCTGATGTAATATCAACCAAAGAATACATAAATCAATTAAAAATGACCATTTTTGATTACACCCATGATGTTAATTTTAAAAAGAGTAAAAGTATGGGCGAGATTCTTAAATACTCATTAGAGTTTATAAAACGGAATTATGAAAATGTAAACTTAGAGAATTTAAAGCGTTATTGATTTTAATTCCAGTTTTCGTTGAAGTCTAAATCTTCATAATCATCTACATCAATGCCGTCATCAAATTCGTTGTAGTCGTCATCTTCTTCTGCTTCAAATATTTTTTCTGGAGCATTATCAGGAACTTGACCTTGAACAAACATTAAGTTAGGGTAATCATGACCTTCTGTTTCTTCAACAATTTCTGCTAACTCCACATAAAAAGTCCACATACTCATAAAATCATAAACATATATTAGTTTGGTTTGTGCTTCATGTACAACCCCATCTAATGTAGTTTCGTTCATTAAACGTGCAGAATTATCATCACTTAAATCAAATAATGATATTTCTTCACCTTGTTCCCAAACATCATTACTTAAGTAAAATGACGCCATTTCGGTACCATCAAACCCAAAAGATTGTGTGATGATGTTATGTAAATCCTCGAGTGTATCAGTTTCACGAATTTCTACATCGCGAAAGATATCTTCTTCGGTGTCATTATCTAATATAATTCTAAATCTGTAAATCATGAATGGAAAATTATGCTACAAAGGTAGCTTTTTTTTAAATTATTTTGAAAATCTATGAAGTGTAAATGTCATGGCACTCAATAAGAAAAATGCGCCTATTTGATGCGCTACACCCAGCCAAAGAGGCACTTGTAATATAAGTGTGAAAACGCCCAAAACAAACTGAACTAAAACCAAAATTATTAACCAATTAACACCTTGTTTTTGGTTTGTATCGAGTGTTAAAAGTTTTGTTTTTTTCCAAATTAGATAAACAGAAAGTACAACTAAAAAGGCCAAAATACGATGTACAAATTGTATCCCGCTAGGGTTTTCTATCAAGTTTTTATAAAAAGGTTCTAAAACATAAACAGTATGATGCATAAACTTTCCATCATTCATAAGCGGCCAATGGTTATGAACTAAACCAGCTTTTAATCCTGCTATAAAAGCACCATAAATAATTTGAATGATTAAAATAATGAAGCTTATAATAATAAGATTTCGAAAGGGTTTATTTACAGGCTTATGATTAGGGTACAACAAATCTAAAGCCACCCAAAGCGTTGCTGAAAAAGTAATAAAAGCAGTAGTTAAATGAGCCGCAAGCCTATAATGACTTACATCTGGCATATCAACTAATCCGCTTTTTACCATATACCAACCTAAAAAACCTTGAAAGGCACCTAAACCTAGAAGTACAAGACATTTTTTGATAGTGCTTTTAGTGAGTTGTTTTTTAATTAAAAAGTAGATAAATGGAATTATAAAGACTAAGCCTATTGAGCGCCCAATAACACGATGTAACCATTCCCAAAAATAAATGTTTTTAAAATCTTCAAGTGTAAAATGAGTATGATATTGTTGGTATTCAGGATGCTGTTTATAAAACTCAAAAGCTTCTTGCCATTCTTGGTCGCCAATAGGAGGAATGGTTCCTGTAATTAATCTGTAGTTCGACATAGATAGTCCAGAATCAGTTAGTCTTGTAATACCTCCAACTACCACCATTATAAAAATTAAAATGCAACCAGTAAGAAGCCAGTAAATCACTTTTTTATTCTCCTTTTTCATATTAGATAAGTTCTTTTTTAAAACATAGACTGTTCTCTATGTTTTCGTATTGTCCATAGTTTGGAATAACTTTAAAATTCATTTTTTTGTAGAAAGAAACTGCTTCCTTTTGTCTTTTACCAGTTTCTAAAACACAGCTTTTAAACATTAATTCTTTTGACCATTTTTCAAGTTCCTGCAAAACCATGGAAGCAACACCCTTTCCTCGAAATTCTGGTTTTGTAAACATGCGTTTCACTTCGGTTGATGATGCATTAAAAGCTTTTATGGCGCCACATGCTAATGGAATTTCATTGTCATAGGCAACCACTACATGCTTTAAAACATCAATATTATTGTACTGATTATAAAAAGCATGCTCATCACCATCCATGATTTTTAAATAATCATTTAATGATTGAACAAGGCTTACGAAATCAAGGTTTTCCGAATTTGTTCTAACAATTTTAATCATGATTCAGAGTTTATTGTAAGTCCTAATGCTTTGCCTTTTTTCAACATTAATTGATAAGCTGCATCATATTCATTTGGAATATCGCCTTCCAGAATAGCTTCTTTTATGGTTTCTTTTATAATACCAATTTCACGAGATGGTTTTAAGTTAAAAGCTTTCATTATTTCTTCGCCAGAGACAGGTGGTTGGAAATTCCGAACGTGATCGCGCGCTTCAACTTCAATAATTTTTTCGCGAACAATTTTAAAATTATTATGGTATTTGCTGAATTTATTGGGGTTTTTGGTGGTTATATCTGCTTCACATAGGGTCATTAAATCTTCAACATAATCACCAGCATCAAAAACTAAACGACGCACGGCCGAATCTGTAGCAATATCATCAGCCAGAACAATAGGACGGGAACTCATAAATACCATTTTTTGAACAAATTTCATCTTATCATTCAATGGCATTTTTAGTCTTTTAAATAATCTATAAACCATTTTAGAGCCTTCAAATTCATGCCCATGAAAGGTCCATCCTACTTTTTTACTAAATTTTTTAGTTGGTGCTTTTCCAAGATCATGGAGAAGGGCTGCCCAACGTAACCACAGGTCGTTTGTGTTTTTTGAAATGTTATCAACCACCTCGAGCGTGTGATAGAAATTATCTTTATGGGTTTGCCCTTCAACTTCGTCAATGCCTTTTAAAGCCGTCAATTCAGGTAAAATATATTGTAATAATCCTGTTTTTTCTAATAATAAAAATCCTTTTGAAGGTATTTTACTTTCAATAATTTTATGGAGTTCGGTTACAATCCGCTCGTTTGTAATTATTTTAATTCTATCGCAATTGGTTGAAATCGCTTCAAGAGATTTGGCTTCAATTGTAAAATCTAACTGCGTTGCAAACCTAATGGCTCTAAGCATTCTTAAAGGATCGTCGCTAAAAGTAATATCTGGATTTAATGGGGTTTTTATAATTTTGTTTTTCAAATCGGCAACACCATCAAAAGGATCTAATAAATCTCCAAAATTATCGGCGTTTAAGCTTAATGCCAAGGCGTTAATGGTAAAATCTCTTCGGTTTTGGTCGTCTTCTAAACTGCCATTTTCAACAGATGGATTCCTGCTATCTTCTGTATAAGATTCTTTTCTTGCACCAACAAATTCAATTTCAATATCATCAAACCTTAACATGGCTGTTCCGTAGGTTTTAAAAACTTGAACTTTTGGATTAGTAGGAAGATTTTTTGCAACTTGTTTTGCAAGTTTAATACCGTCGCCAATAGCAACAATATCAATATCCTTAGCGTCACCACGTTTTAAAATAAAATCGCGAACAAAGCCACCAATAACAAAAGCGTCTAATTGCAATTCTTTGGCAGATTGGGATATAATTTTAAAAACAGGGTTTTTTAAAGACTCTTTGTAATTCAATTTGCTTTCTTTTTATTTTGCAAATTTACGACATAGACTAAACCTTTTATAATCTCATCGCTTATTTCTTTATACGATTTTGGAGTTGTTGCACCACTATTATTGGTCGTGGTAAAAACGAGTGTTTTATTTATTTTACTTGTTTTTTTGCTTTTCTATAATAGACTTATAAACCTTATAAGTTTTACTTGCCATAACTTCTGAAGAAAAACCGTTAATTATTTGATTATGAGATTTTTCTATAAATGAATTACGTAATTCTTTATTAGCGTTTAGTGCAACCAAATGATTCGATAAATCTTTATAATCATTAACCTCAGATAAAAAACCGTTGTAACCATTTTTAATAATTTCAGGAATTCCTCCTGGATTGGTAGATATTACAGGTACTTTAAAATAAAATGCTTCATTTATTACCTGGGGTAATCCTTCAGATTGTGAGGTTAACATAAATATGTCAAATTGAGGAATAAAGTTAGATGCATTATTAATAAAGCCAGTTAAGCTGACATATTCTTCTAAATTGTATTCTTTTATTTTGTCTAAATATATTTGAGTTTTTTTTGTGAAATCCCCAATTTGAATAAAATGAAATTGTTTCAGTTTTTTTGTGTTAACAATATCATTAATTACATTAATAAAAGTCAGTAAGTTTTTTGCCCGAATATGGTTTCCAATATTACCAACAATAACCTTGTCTGGAGAAATATTAAATTTTTCTCTAAGCTGAAAATCGGTTTGGGTTGTTTTATTACTAAACCTAATACCATTATAAATGGTCGTGATTTTACTAGTATCTTCTATTCTTTTTGAAGTAACTTCAGCTACAGCTTTTGATACGCAAATATATTTTTCAATCTTTTTATAATTGTATTTAAATAAGGTTGATTTTCTGTTTTTTATTTCGAATGATGTTTTTTTGCTAAAAATAAAAGGAGGTAGTTTTTTACTAATTCTATCTGCAATTACCGATAAAGTTAAAGCCGTAGGGTCATGAATATGAATGGTGTCAATTTTTTTAGAACGGCAAACTCGTATCAATTTAAAAATGAATCTAGGATCTATTTTTATACCAAGTGTTGCAGGGATACAATTGTAATTAGCTTCAATTAATCGCTTATGAAAAACGGAGTCTTTTACACAAAAAATATATTGTTTTACATTCAAATTTGATTTTTCAAGTTCGTAGTATAAATTTTCAATATGATTTTCGCCACCACCCCAATTGGTTACGCCAGATACGTGTAAAATAGTCATTTATTTTTCTAATATTTTTTGTGAATGTTTTAGAGATTTGCTTAAAGAAGCACCTTGAAATAATAACAGATTTACAAAAGTAAATGATTTTGGTTTTATTAAAGATTTAAACAAGTACTTGATGGTCAAGAATGTTTTAAGAATTAAATAGTGAGCATACGATGAATTCTTTTTTAGCACATATAATAAAGAAAGTTTTAACTCTTTTTTAATTTTTATATTTGAACCCGTACTTTTTCCTCTAAAGTGAATGTATTGTGCTTCGGGCATTAAGTAACAATCTGGTTGTTCTTTTAATTTACTTATTCTATAAGCCAAGTCAGTTTCTTCGTAATACAAAAATATATTAGTATCAAAGCCTCCAACCGAATTAAAAGCATTGGCATCTACAAATAAAAACGAGCCAGGAATGCATTCTACTTTAATAGGTGTTTCGTATATTTTATTTCTTTTAGGATACCTTTTAGGATTAAGTTTTTCGAGTATTTTTCGGCCAAATAATTCGCGTCTTAATGTTAAAAAATGATCGAAAGATTTTAATACATTGTTATCCTCATCAAACCCTTGTGGCGCACAAAGCGCAACCCTTTTGTTTTTTTGTAAAAACTCTAGTAATATAGATAAACAGTCGTTTTTTATTAAAGTGTCATTATTTACAAAGGCATAGTATTTAGCGTTTGCAAACTGAATACCAAGCATGTTCCCGCCTCCAAATCCGGTATTAATTCGGCTTCTAAAAAGGGTTAAATGGTCCATTTTTGGAAGTCCTTTTTCTAGCTTTTTATAGTCTTCATATTCAGAAGCATTATCTATAATAACGATTTGCCAATTAAGTGTATCCGAAGTATTTTCAATAAGGGACTTAACAGCGTTAATGGTAAAATTTGAGGAGTTATAATTTATTAAAATTACAGCTATTTGATACATGCTTATGGTTAGTTTGCTAACAAAAGTAGGAAAGATTTCCATATATATAGTTGGTAGCAAGTTTATTTTATCTAATTCTTATACTGATTTCATACATTTGCAATATCTCAAAAAGAGCATAAGTTAATTGTAATTTATGAAGTAAAAATAGGAAGCACCTATATGTCTAGAACCAAAGAGAAAAACTTAAAAGAAAATCTTTATTTTATAATGTTCCATAAATGGAAATATCTTTGGGCTATATTTTGTTCTAAATTTTATTCGGTTTCAGCTTCAAAATCAATAGAAAAGTTGGTTTATGTTGCTAGAGAAAAAGATAAAGAGTGGATTTTTGGAGCTAAAGTAAGACGACTATCAAAATATTCTTCTTTAAATGCGGAGACTTATTTTCATGATAAATTGCGCAACCTACCAAAGGCAGATGGCTATTTTTATATCTACCAAAATTATTTTTGTCGTTGCATTAGAAGTACTCCAAGTGTTTTGAGAAAAAAAAATGTGGTGATGTTTACACACCCTAATTGGTCTAAAAAGTACTCTAAAACGCATGTGGTTTGGTGTCTTAATAAGGCCGATGTTATTATTTGTTTAAATTCTGAAATAAAAACAACTTTAATAGAAATAGGGGTAAAACCCAATTTGCTTAAAGTTTTGCACATAGGAACATCATCTACGTTTTTCTATAATCACAACAGGTCTCATGGCGTCGTGGGTTTTTGTTCAAGTTTTCATGTGCGTAAGAATCCGGATTTAATGTTAGATATTGTTAAAAATTTACCTGAACGAACGTTTTATTTAATAGGAAGAAATTGGGAACTTTATGAAAAATTTGATGAACTATTAAGTTTGCCAAATTTCAAATATTATAATGATGTAGCTTACGAGTCTTATCCAGATTTATATAATGAAATTGATGTTTTCGTTTCACCTTCATTATTAGAAGGCGGTCCCGTTCCAATATTAGAAGCAATGATGTCTAATTGTGTTCCTGTAGCTTCGAAAACAGGGTATTGCACAGATTTAATTAAACATGGTGAAAACGGCTTTTTGTTTGAAGTAGATGCGACCTATGCAGAAGTAATTCCTTTAATAGAAAAAGCTTATGCGTTAAAAGCTAATATTAGAGAAACCGTTTTACCATATACTTGGGAAAATTGTTCTAAAACTATAGATGGTTATTTTTTAAACTCATAATTCGTTATTTTTTGAATAAAAAGAAACAAATACAAAAGGAATTTAGCAATCAAGTTGATAAACTAGATGATTTTATTTTAAATTTTGATACCAAAGGAACGCCTTTTGGAAATCAAGATAGAAACTCTCTAAAATTGTTCAAGCTTGGTGATAAAACATTAAATGTAAAATCGTTTAGAATTCCGAATTTAATTAACCAAGTCGCCTATAAGTTTTTCAGAAAAAGTAAGGCGCAACGTTCTTTTGAATATGCAAATAAACTCATAGAATTAAACATAGGCACACCACAACCTGTTGCCTATTATGAGTTTACTACGCCTTTTTTATTCAAGAAAAGTTATTATATAAGTGCCCAAATTAATGACGATTTAACGTATAGAGAGTTAACCACAGATTTTAATTTACCCAACTACGAATCTATATTAAGAGCCTTCACAAGATTTACTTTCAATTTACATGAAAAGGGCATTCATTTTTTAGATCACTCGCCAGGAAATACATTAATTGAATTAAATAATGGTGATTATAAATTTTATTTAGTTGATTTAAATAGAATGGAATTTAAACCCCTAGATTTTGAAACACGGATTAAAAACTTTGCTCGTTTAACCATTCATAAATCTATGATTGAGATTATGAGTGATGAATATGCGAAATGTTCAGGTGAGGATTATAAAAAGGTGTTTAATTTAATGTGGCATGAAACGGAAGCATTTCAAGAAAAATTCCATCGAAAAAAACGTTTAAAAAAGAAGTTGAAGTTTTGGAAATCAGCTAGATAGTTTTTTTAGTTCTTTATATCTGTAATAAACTCCGTAAGCACTCAGGTAACAGATGATTAACCCTTCTTTACCATCTAAAATACCGAGTCTAAAAAAGTAGTTCACAATAAATTTATATAAAGGCCTAAAGTAAAACTGAAAGATGTTACTTTTTTTGCCTTTCTGATGAAGTTCTAAAGCTTTTAACTTGGCATATTGTTCCATTTTAGATTTGTAATGTTCGGCACTATCAAAACAATAATGAAGCATATTATGCTTTAAAATTTTACTATTACCATCTATTTTTGGCAGTTCATGAACTATTTTATCTTCAATGTATTTAACCTTTCCATTTTTAAAAAGTCGATAGGTTGTATCCGATTGAAACCCACTAAAACGTATCCTTTTTTTCTTAAAAAAGTATAAGCGTTTAACCATAAAACCAGCAATGTTTTTTGATGTGTTAACGGTTTCTAATATTTCTTCTTTTAACTTGGGTGTAATTCTTTCGTCTGAATCAATAAATAAAATCCAATCATGCGAAGCCTGCTCAATGGCAAAGTTTCTTTGGTCTGCAAAATTTTTAAATTCACGTTGTATCGTTTTTACATCCTTAAAAGCAGAAAGTTTGGTAAGCGTTCCATCAGTACTAAAAGCGTCAATAACAATAATTTCGTCAGCAAAACTTATATTATTTATTACCTCGTCTATATGATTTACTTCGTTGTAAGTAATCATTAAAGCCGATATCTTTTTAGATGCCATCAAATTAAAAACGTTTAAAAAGTAAAAATAATCCTTTTAGGTGCATTTATGTTAATTAAGCTCATTTTAAAGTGTTTTTAAAAACGCCTTAAGTTTATGTTCTATTAATTCGGGAGAGAACTTGTTGTAAAGCGATAATGCTTCTTTTTTAAGTTCCTTTTCTGGTTTTGAAAATAGTTCAGGCTTAAAGTCTTTTAAATGAACACTCATATTGTCTTCATCTTCAAAAAGACTCCAAGTGGCTTTATCAATCCATGGAGAAAATATAGTAAATGTTTTTATATTCAATGCTTTAGCCATATTAACGGCTCCACCTTCATTTCCAATTAAAGCATTGCAATGATGCGTAATTGCTAAGAATTCTCTTAGGCTTTTTCCAAAAACATGAAATGAAATATGATTTTGAGTTTCGGCTAAACATAAATCATAGATAGCTTTGGCATCGGGTGCTTGTTTTGGTATATAGTTAAACAAGATTTGTCCTTTTGTTTCTTTTACAATTAAATCTATAACCTTAGCCATATAAGGGAACGGATAGGTTTTATTTTCTCCGCTACCTAAAACACTTATCATATAAATGGGCTTATTGAAATCTACATGATGGTTTTTTAAAAATTGTTTGCTAGTAGCAATTTCTTCTTCTGTTAAATATATTTTTGGCTTAATTGAAGTTGTTTCAATACCTAAAGGACGTAATAACTGCAACCTATTAACAATGGCAAGTTCAGATTTTTTATCTGTAATTTTTTGTCTTTTTATATTATGATGATAAAAAGGTGTTGAATAAAATTTATGATACGAAATGCGTTTTTTTGCCTTAGAAAAAACACTTATAATATTGCTTGAAAGTTTTGAATAAACATCAATTACAACATCATAATTGTTTTGTTTAACTTTTCTAGCAAGTCCAAATAAAGCTTTCTTACTAAGCTCTTCATTTTTAGTAAAAAAAACAAAGTTGTTTATAAACGGATTGTTCTCAACAACAGGGTAGGTGTGTTGGTTAATTAAATAATCTAATTGTGCTTCAGGAAATTTATGGTGAAGTGCTTCAAACAATATGCTGCTGGTGAGCACATCTCCAATCATTTTTTGTTGTATTATTAAAATTTTCATCCTAGCATCAAATTACAAACAAAAAAATCCAAATTCCAATTTTATACGCATTGGAATTTGGATTTTAGTTTTTGGAGCTTTAAAATTTATACGGCAACACTATGCTCACGAAGCGCATCGTTAAGTGAAGTTTTCTTATTGGTACTTTCTTTACGCTTTCCAATAATTAAAGCACAAGGGACATTGTAGCTTCCTGATGGAAATTCTTTAGCATAACTTCCAGGAATAACCACAGAACGTGCAGGCACAATACCTTTATATTCTTTAGGTTCCTTGCCAGTTACATCAATAATTTTAGTACTCATGGTTAAAACGACTCCAGCGCCTAAAACAGCTTCGGTTTCAACACGAACACCTTCAACAACTATACAACGGCTCCCAATAAAAGCATTGTCTTCAATAATTACTGGTGCAGCTTGTAAAGGCTCTAAAACACCACCAATTCCAACACCACCAGATAAATGTACGTTTTTACCAATTTGAGCACAACTACCAACCGTAGCCCAAGTATCAACCATAGTGCCTTCATCAACATAAGCACCAATATTTACATAACTTGGCATCAATATAGTACCAGGTGAAATATATGCCCCATGACGAGCAACGGCATTAGGTACTACTCGAATGCCGCGTTCGGCATAGTTTCTTTTTAATGGAATTTTATCGTGGTATTCAAAAATACCAGCTTCCAAGGTTACCATTTTTTGAATTGGGAAATATAATACAACTGCTTTTTTTATCCATTCGTTAACTTGCCATCCGCCAGTTATAGGTTCTGCAACTCTTAATTCTCCTTTGTCTAATAAATCTATTACGTTTCTTATTGCATTGGTGGTAGTTTCTTCTTTTAAAAGACCTCTATTATCCCAAGCTTTCTCTATGATTTGTTGTAGTTCAGTCATTGATTTTAAATTTTTGGTAAATATAGTGGCTATCATTCAAAAAGGCATTGAAATAGCCATAATAATAACTCGATTTCTATAAGAATTATTCATTTTTTAAACCGTTTTTAAAGGTTAGAAATGAGCATTTAATCTTTTTATCTATGCTAACTCACGTTAAAGTGTAAATCGAGGTGTTTTTTGTCGATAAAACTAGACATTTCAACCGTTTGTCGAAAAAAAAAGTCGTTTCCCTTATTAACGAAAATACAAGGCGTATAACTAATTTATTGCTGGCGACATCAGTTCTAGATATATATTTGAACCATCAAACAATGATAAACAGATGAAAACAAATTTTTACATACTATTAATTTTATTACTTACTTTCTCTTTCGGGAATGCTCAAAGCACTTCTCAAGTAGTAGAGATTGAAACCAATAAAACTATTTCTGTTTCTAACGAAGATGAAATAGCTCCTGCATTTGCAGAAGTTAATACTGTAAAAGAAAATGATTCATTGTTAATTGATGCTTCTCAATTTAACGAAACGATTGCACGTAGTTCTAGTGATATTAGAATTTACTTAAACCGTAAAAGAAAAGTAAGTAACATCAATTTAGTATTTAAAGAAATTAATAAAGCTACTAAAGCTTAAAAGATAATGTTCAAGTATTAATAAATTAAGGTTAATTATTATTAAAGGCCGTCCGGAAGGATGGCCTTTCTTGTTTTAATTAAAAAAGATTAAGTGAATCGTGTATTTCTAGGATCCTATTCAAATGGTCATTCCGATGAAATAGGGTAACTAAGTAAAAGAATTTATTGAATACTTTACTATTTTTGCAAAAAAAAGAAACATGGCAAGAATTCTAGCGATTGATTATGGTACAAAAAGAACGGGTATAGCAGTAACCGACGAGTTACAAATTATTGCATCTGGACTTACCACGGTTGCTACTAAAGAATTAATTGTTTTTTTAAAAGACTATACAACTAATGAAAAAGTTGAATTGTTCTTAATTGGCGAGCCTAAACAGATGGATAATACAGCTTCAGAGAGCGAAGTACATATTATTAAATTTATTACCAAGCTAGGAAAGCTAATACCTAGCATACCTATAAAGCGTGTTGACGAACGCTTTACATCAAAAATGGCATTTCAAACCATGATTGATAGTGGGTTAAAAAAAACTCAAAGAAAAAATAAAGCACTTGTAGACGAAATTAGTGCCACGCTTATTTTACAAAGTTATTTATATTCAAAATAATAGAAATTCAAACAACGATAAAATTTTGTTAAATACAATACATAAAATATAAGTATTGTATTTTTGTAAAGATTAATAAAAAACATAATGATTTTACCCATTGTAGCCTACGGAGACCCAGTTTTAAAAAAGAAAGCAAAAGATATTACTAAAGATTATTCGAATTTCGATTCGCTTTTAGAAAATATGTTTGAGACCATGTATAATGCTTTTGGTGTTGGTCTTGCGGCACCTCAAATAGGATTACCAGTTCGATTATTTTTGGTTGATACCACGCCATTTGCTGAGGATGAAGATTTAAGTCAAGTGGAGCAAAAAGCTTTAAACGGCTTTAAACGTGTATTTATAAATGCAAAAATAGTTAAAGAAGAAGGGGATGAGTGGGCTTTTAACGAAGGTTGTTTAAGTATTCCTGACGTGAGAGAAGATGTGTTCAGAAAACCAAAGATTACCATTGAGTATCTGGATGAAAATTTTGATGAACAAAAAGAATCGTTTGATGGTTTAATAGCTAGAGTGATTCAGCACGAATATGACCATATTGAAGGAATTTTGTTTACAGATAAGCTATCTAGTTTAAAAAAGCGTTTAATAAAAGGAAGGCTTACAAATATATCTAAAGGAAAAATTACTGTTGATTACAGAATGCGTTTTCCTGATCAAAAAAAGAGACGATAATATTTGCAAGACATCAATAAACAATTCATCTTTGCGCTTTTCAAAAAATAATTTATGAGTTTAGAAAAAGTAATTTCAATTTCAGGAAAACCAGGTTTATACAAATTAATAACGCAAACTCGTGGAGGTTTTGTTGCAGAATCATTAATTGATAAAAAACGAATTTCTGTTAATGTTCAAAATAACGTTAGCGTACTTAGTGAAATTGCTATCTATACCTTAACGGAAGAAATCCCTTTACGTCAAGTTTTTGAAAATATCAAAAAGAAAGAAAACGGCAAACCAACATCTGTTAAAGCCAAAGACAGTAAAGATAAGTTAGAAGAATATTTCTTTGAGGTTTTACCTGATTATGATGAAGATAGAGTGTATGCAAGCGATATTAAAAAAGTCATCCAATGGTATAATTTATTGCAAGAACATAAAATGTTGGATGGATTAACGGAAGAAAAAATTACAGACGAAGAAGAATAAATATCTACATATATAAATTAAAACCTCCCATTGTGGAGGTTTTTTTTATGCTTTTAATCTCATATTATTTTTGTTAATTTAGTAGCTTGGTTTTGACAAAGTATTTATAGCCTTTTATTATTTTTAAAAAATGAAATTAAAAAAAAGTAAAATTAAGAACA
>NZ_JBATHX010000007.1:0-5379 GCF_049667265.1 Algibacter sp.
TAGTTTTCTCATTACTATCATACAACACATGTTTTAAATTATCTGAAAGCATTAAAATAAGCTCGGGCGTTTCGTTTGGTTTTTCTAATGAATATGAATAAATGGTATTCAAATTATTGAATAATACATGTGGATTTATTTGCGATTTTAGAAATTTCAACTCCATTTCTGCATGTTCCTTTTTAACTTTAATGACTTCTTCTTGCTCGTCACTAAACCGATATAAAATCCAAATAAAAGAGAAGAAAATAAGTGGCACAAGGGTTTGCCATAAATAATCGCTGAGACATTTAGGAATACTGCAACCACATTGTGCAAAAGCATAACAATATAATTGCGTAGCGAAAAACGAAATGGCGGCAAATACAAAAACATATAAAACGTACCACTTCTTTTTAACAAAAAAAGGCAGCAGAAAAAAGTTGTTTACATAAACTATAGCTACTAAAAGTGATACATATTGTAAAAACGGATTTTCTTTCCAATAAAAATCAGAAAAGAGAAATAACGACACAAACACAAAAAGCATCCAAAAAAGAATGTGCACTAAAATTTGCGAGGTGTACTTGTTAACAAAAGTCATAGTAAAGATTAATACCTACAAGGTTAGAAAACCTTGCAGGAAGTGCTTTTCAAGTTTAAAAGTAGTTAGAAAACCCAAAACCATCAAACATTCTGTACGAAAGTCGATTTTGTAATTGCAAACAACCAAAAAGGCCGTTTGTAAACTTAAGTCTGTTGTTTGTAAAATTAATTCGCACGGCATTTATAACTGGTTTAAGTTTGATTTATAATCAATCAAAATCATCAATATGAAACGAGCAGTCTTATTCATCATTTTACTTAGCCTACAGTTTGGTTTTTCTCAGTCTTTAAATCACATAGAACTTGACGCCAAAGGAAATGAGGTTTTACTTGGGGAAATTAATAAAAACGGTTTAACACGAAATACCTTTAACTCATGGTTTTCCATAAACCATGAGGATTATTTGGTAAATAAAGCGATTGCTAAAAAACTGAAAGACTCTTTAAATCAATACGACATAAAAGTTTTTTTAGGCACTTGGTGTGGCGATAGCAAACTAGAAATACCAAGGTTTTACAAAGTTATTGAAGCTGCAAAATTCCCTGAAAACAAATTGCAAGTTATTGCAGTTAATAGAACCGAAGACGCCTATAAACAAAGTCCGAATCATGAAGAAA
This sequence comes from Algibacter sp., assembly GCF_049667265.1. Taxonomy (GTDB): domain Bacteria; phylum Bacteroidota; class Bacteroidia; order Flavobacteriales; family Flavobacteriaceae; genus Algibacter_B. Next base: position 1,204 of record NZ_JBATHX010000007.1, read on the forward strand.
AAGGATTGAATATACACCGTGTTCCCACTTTTATTTTCTATAAAAACGGCAAAGAAGTGAATCGCATTGTGGAACATCCAAAAGAAACTTTTGAGCGTGATATGTTGCGTATAGTTACCGACAACAAATACACCTCAAATTACATGGCTGCCAATTATTTAGATTATTTGCTGAATTCAAAACCGATTGACAGCCTAAAATTAGACGAAGCTAATTTAATACCAAGACTAGCTGAATTTGTAAAAGGAAGCAGAGAATTAAACACGTATGGCTATTCGTTATTACGCTCCAACCAAACGGAAAAAGCCTTTTATGTTTTTGATTTGAATACTAAAATATTTCCATACAAACACAATGTTTATGATAGTTTAGGAGAATCTTATTTTCAAGCAGGAAATAACAATGAAGCTTTAAAAAACTACTATAAAGTTTTAAGTTTAAAACCGGATGATGAAAATGCTGTCGAGATGATTGAGAAGGTTAAATTGAAAGCTGGAAGCACGAAGACAGAAGACTGAAGACTGAAGACTGAAGACTGATAAACCTAAACAATATTCATCTTTTTCAACAAGAAAGAAGCATTCATGTTTTTGCAAACACCTTCTTTCAACGTATAATCAAAATGAAGTTCGTCATTGATTATTTCGGCATCAAAATAATAGTTTTTTACGTCGTCGAGTTCGTTTTCAATTTCACAAAGACTTAAATCATGCGTCGCTATAATCCCTGTGGCATTTGAAGCTACTAATTTTTCAACAAATTTTCTTGATCCAATGGCCTTATCGGTACTGTTTGTGCCTTTTAAAATCTCATCTAAAACAATAAAATAAGGTTCTTTTTGAATAGCATCAACAATAAATTTTAAGCGTGTTAATTCTGAAAAGAAGTAAGAACTCTCATCTGTTAGCGAATCCGTTGTACGCATACTTGTAATCAATTTTACAGGTGAATATTTACTTGATTTAGCACAAACTGGCAAACCCATATTCGCCATAACGATGTGCAGGGATACGGTTCTCAAAAACGTACTTTTACCAGCCATATTTGCACCAGTCACGATAAAAAACTGTTCATTTTCTATAGTTAAATTACTGTCTACTCGTTTTTCAGGGTTTAATAATGGATGCCCTAAATTTTCCGCCCTTATAATTGAACCTTCATTGATTATTTCTGGAAATATAAATTCAGGATGATTAAAAGCAAAGTTTCCTAAAGAATTATAAGCATCGAAAAATGAGACCACTTCGAACCAATCGGAAACTTTAGCTCCATATTGCTCTATCCATTTTTCGATGCGATAACTGTTTTTTATATCTGTTAAAAAGAAACCATTCCCAAAAATAGCTCCAATGATATTATTTCTATTATCTAAAGCATCTAAAGACTTTGCAAACGCCTTAAAAATGTCGGAGGCTTTTTTATCGCCAAATTGAATTTGCTGTTGCTTGTTCTTTAATAATTCTGAAGTAAAAGTTTCATTCTCAATTAAATCAAGTAATAGTGCGTATTGCCTAAACGTATCTCTAACTTTATCAGTATTTGATGCTAAGACATTTATTTTTTTGAGATAACGCCCTGTAATCCCCAACCCTAAAAGCAACCAATAACCTATAAGTGTTTGATTGGTTATTATATCCAAAACGGTAAGCACAAATAATACAACAGAAACTAATCCAAATACCAAGGGCAACCACACCATGATTTTTGGCAAAAATGATTTATGGCTTTGCAACCAATTAATAATCTGTTTTGCTGGTGTTTCAACATGTATTAAACTTGAGGTCGCAGCGTAAAACTGTCGCCATTGCGGTTTTGTATTTAATTCTTTTATGGCTTCTTGCCTGCCATTAATATTATCTACTTGGTTGGCTTTTAGAGCATCCGCTAGTTTTTTGGTACCTTCGTTTATTGTTGTTCTGTTTATGAATTGGAAAAACGAACCGCGCCCAAACAAATCAATATCTAAACTATAAAAATGTGATGGATCTTGAAATTGAAGTCCTTCATCTATACTATGATAATCGCCCGAAGTTATTTTAATTTCATCTTCATTTATTTCTACCAAAGCTTTATTAAAATCACGTTGACCCTTAACATCAGTATATTTTGAAAGCAAGTAAATAAATATCGCTATACCCAAAACTGCAACTAAAACGGCTAATTGCCAATGTTGTAAAAAGAAATATATCCCAAATCCTGTTGCTACAAAAACTAATAATCGTAACGTGCTAAGGGCCGTCATTTGCTTGAAATGTTTCTTGGCTTCGCTTTGGTATTTTTCTAAATGTTCTTGATAATATGATTGTGGTGTATTCATTTTACTTTTCTAAGCTGTAAAGTAACAAAAAAGCCCTGAAACAATATCAGGGCTTTTGGAAAGTTTAGTGCTATTAATTTAAGATATTATCTTAGGTTTAAAACTTTCAAAGAATCTGTTGGTTTAGTTAAAATCGTAATCATTTTATTTGATTTCAATTCAATGGCCAACATACTTTTTGTATTTTCAAATTTCGCATCAAAAGGCAAATCAATTTGTAATAAGTATTTCCCCTTTGGGTATACCACTTTATTACTGCCTTGCTGATTCGATTTTAAATTTATTACTGAAAAAGTATAGTGTTTTGGTGAATCATCAATTTTAAGACTTAAAAATTCTGTTTGTTTTTTTAGCTCCACCTCTAAACTAAACCTAATAACAAGAGTTCCCGAAGGAACTCCTGGTATTACTTTAACCTTTTCTGCTTTTAAAATTCTTGTGTTTGCACAGGAAAACAAAAAAAGTCCCAATAACATAAGTAATAAAGTTTTATACATGCTTAAAAATTACTTCACCATGAATTTTTGAGTTGACACTTTGTTGCCTTCTTTCAATTTGATAATGTAAATTCCTTTAGCTGGATTGTTAAGATTTACTTTGTTATCTAATCCGTTCAAGCTACCTTTTGCAATAGCTCCTCCTACTATATTATAGATTACATAGTCAACTTTTCCAGATTGAGAAGTTAACTTTACATTTAAAATATTGTTAACTACAGGATTTGGGAAGATTTTAGGCTCATCAACAAATTTAGTTTCTTTTGTTCCTAAAGTCGTGTTAGCAACATTTATCTCCCACATTCCTCTTCCGTAAGTTCCGATATACATCTTGTCACTTATGTAGTTTATTTTCATGTCTTTAACAATTACGTTAGGTAAATTAGTTCCTAGTTTTGTCCAAGAAGTTACCGTAGGTGATCTGTAATAAACACCTAACTCAGTAGCAGCAAATAAATACTCTCCAGTTTGGTTTTGTTCGAAAAGCACTCTTTTCATTAAAATATTTGGCATTCCTGTAGAATAATTAGTCCAGGTTACACCAGCATCTGTAGATTTAAATACTTTACTACCATCTACATAACCTTTTGCAGTACAATAGATTGTTGACGGACTAGCAGCATCAATAGAAAAAGAGTTTACTCCAGTAACTCCTGTTGGCAAGTTAATTGTTGTCCAAGAAACTCCAGCATTGTTTGAGTATTTTAGATCTCCTGAGGCACCAATAACAGCAAGATTTGAACCTTGGTTATCAAAATGTACAACCTTTCCAACACCCGAATTTAAATTTTCTGTCCATGGTGTTGAATTACCATCGTTTGTACTTATTGTAGTAGACCTGTAAAGATCCCCAAAACCTCCATAGGCTATTGTTGGGTTAGTAGTATCTAAACTTAATGGCCATTCAAATTCGGCATCATCAGGTTTTGGTAAGGCAACACCATATAAATTTCCTGTATATCCTAGAGCTTGATTAGAACGTGTTAATGCACCTGTAGTTCCTCCCAAATATCTAATAGCAGGATTTGAATAATCAATTGCTGAACACACACCATCTCCTGCAGATACACTTACCCATTGGCCTCCTTCTTTACTGAAACCATCATTATCTTGATTGGCCATCATAAAATTATCATTTGTCCCTGAAGACGGATCAATCGAAATGGTATAACTTTGAGTTACAATAACACCTTCTGATTTATACTCAATTACTGGGGCGTTTACAGTACCTGCACCATCCATGGTAATAAAGCATAATCCACCATCATTTACATTCCAAAACGATAAACCAGCATCTAAATACCCTGCTTGATGATGATCAGAATGCATATATACTCCAGATGTATTTACTGGATTAGAAGA
>NZ_JBATHX010000008.1:0-8046 GCF_049667265.1 Algibacter sp.
TTAAAATCCGCGTATTCAATATTCAAGTAAGATATATTTTGCTTTAGGTAATGCGCAATAAAGTCTATACGCATAAAAAGTGTTTACGTGCTCTACTTCTAATTAAGAAATAGGAAATCATAAACACTTTTAAAGGCACATGCCATAATAATATTACAGCAGTTCTAATTCTGTTTTAGTGCTTTTACATGTGCATATATTGATACATCATTTATGGTAGTTTCTTCTTTGGTATCAAGCAATTTAATACCTTTAATATCGTTTATTATGCCTTTTGGAGAAATGGCAAAAACCTTATAAAATGAATTGTCTTTATCAATAACTTTTATATAAACGATGTTGCCAGATTTTCCAATGCCTTTAATGGGCATTTGGTCGTTTTCTTCAGTTATGGCCATAATATCAAATAAAGTACCATCATTTGAAATAGCTTTTAATGGAAAATAGATTTCGGTTTCGTCAACGATTAGTTTTACAGGTAAGTGCTCGCCATCAACTATGGCTTTTACATCTAAAATACTAGTGTCATAAAAATTTTGAATGGCTTTAACATTGTGCATATTTCCATCTTTGTCAATAGCTTTTACTTTTATCAGCCTGGCATCAGGCAAATAAGCTTTTACATCCCAATAAATGGCTGGCATCATTTCGGTTTCAGGTTTATGAGAATCGGGGCGATTGGTATCTACATCCTGTGCATTGGCAAAGGACATACTTAAAATAAAAATTAGGATTAGGTTAATAAAATAAGAAGGACTGGTAAATTGTTTTTGCGTTTTCATCTGTATAGATTTTATCCATTAAATGTATGGATAACACCTTAGAATAATCATGACATATATCACCTTTATTTTAATTCATTTATTGAAATTTACTACATTTAAAAAGCCTCTTTATTTATCGTTATGTGCTGATTTTATTCGGTATATTTACTACTATTAAAACATATCTTCAATTGATAAACACCGCAATATGAATAAGCATCAAATTAAATATTCAAGAAGGGAATTTGCTAAACTTTCAGCAATGGGAATGGCAAGTATTCCGTTAATGTCTTTTCAAAATGAATTAATAAACAAGGCGTCGACTTCGTCAGAAAACCTCAATGTGCATTTGTTTTCAAAACACCTGCAGTTTCTTGATTATAACGATATGTCGGCAGCTGCAGTAGATATGGGTTTTGATGGTCTCGATTTAACCGTACGACCAAAAGGTCATGTATTACCAGAGAATGTAGTTGAAGATTTGCCTAAGGCTGTGGAAGCCATGAAAAAACATGGACTTACTCCTAAAATGATGTCCACAAATGTTTGGGATGCTCATAACATAGTGCAAAAAACAGTATTAGAAACGGCAAGTTCCTTAGGTTTTACTAATTACCGAACAGATTGGTTAAAGTACCCAGAAGATACGCCAATTGCTGAAAGCCAAGCGTTATTTGGTAAACAAGCAAAAGATTTAGAAATACTAAATGAAAGGTTAGAACTTATTGGTGGGTATCAAAATAATTCGGGTATGAATGTTGGCGCTCCAGTTTGGGATTTGCTACCCATTTTAGAAGCAACAAACGGAAAATTCATGGGGAGTCAATATGATATTAGACATGCTGTAATTGAAGGTGGTGAATGTTGGGAACTTGGACTACGGCGCATTAAACCGTTTATAAATTCTATTGTTTTAAAAGATGTTAAATGGGGCATTGTAGAAGGAAAATGGCAACCAATAAATGTTCCTTTAGGTGAAGGTATGGTTGATTTTAATCGTTACTTTTCTTTGCTAAAAAAATATAAAATTAATGTTCCTGTTTCGCTTCATGTAGAGTATGATTTGGGAGGTGCTGAAAATGGAAGCAATAAAATTACGATAGCTAAAAAAGAGGTTTTAACACGAATTAAAAAAGACTTAGTATTTATAAAAACAGCTTGGGCAAAAGCCGAGAAACCTAAAAATGAATAACGTAATAAAATCCATACCTGTTAAAGATTTAGATGGCCATGCTGTAGATTTAATGACAGCTTATAAGAATAAAGTTTTGCTACTTATTATTTACAACAATGATTGTTTGGGTTGTACAGGACGTGCCATTCCTTTGGCTTATGAGTTTCAGCAGCAATATCCATCCATTCAAGTTGCAGGTATTCATGCTGATTTTTTAAATAGAGAAGGAACCAAAGCTTCTATTAAAAGTGTTTTTACTAGTGGCGAGAATCCATTTCCTATTTATATTGATGAGCATCACAAAGTTTTTGACCAATTTAACTCAGAAGGTACACCACAATGGTTACTGATTTCAGAAAAAGGAGAACTGTTTCGTTCTATTTTTGGATCGCAAGACAATGCACAGAACCGTTTGTTTTATGCGATGGAAAGTCTTGTAGAAAATAATAACTAATAAGCGCAATTTTAAGACATGATTATACCTAAATTACATTATATATCTCAAGGAAACGTTCCAAAAGAAATTCTGGAAAACATACAAAAAGCTTGTACATCTGGTGCAGAATTAGTGCAATTACGTATGGAAAATACTTCGGAAAAAAAGGTTTTAAAGTTAGCTAAAGCCGCCATAAAAATCACCTCACATTATCAAACAAGATTAATAATTAACGGGTATTATAAAGTAGCGAAAGCCATAAAAGCAGATGGTGTGCATTTAGAAAAAACAGACGCCTGCCCTACCATAGTAAGAAAACATTTGTATCCTTGGCAAAGTATTGGCGGAGTAGCAAACACCTTAGAATATTGCGAAACATTAATTACTAAAGAAATCGATTATATTTTTTTAACCCCTTTTAAAGAAACAACAACCAAAGATAATTTGAATTCAGTTTTAGGTTTGAGCGGTTTTACTGCAATTACAGAAGCCTTAAAAACAGAAACACCTATTATTGGTTTTGGAGGCATAACCATAAATGATGTTACAGATATACTGAAAACTGGTGTTAATGGAATTGCAGTATCTGACGCCATTACACAAAATTTTAATTCCATAAAAACATTTAATCAATTACTAAAAGCATCTTCAACAGATGAGCAACGCCATACATTTGAATAAAACGTGAACGATTTTATAATTTTGTAATAAAGTTAAAATTGAAATGATCTTTAAAAAAGCTAAAGCTTTTAAAAAGTCATATTCATTGCTGATCTATTTTGTTAAATAAGGGTTCATGCATCTCGAATTCTCGAGGTTATTAACCTAGTATAAGAAACTCCATAAAGTGTCATAATTTCACCTTAAAAGGAAAAAAACAAAAATAATGTATGGTTTATGTATTGTACCATTTTCATTTTAAAAGACTTTTAAACCTTAATTTTGTAAAAAGCCACAATAAACAAGTTATGAAAAAAATTACTTTATTATTTATGATGCTTGCCATAACTTTCGGTTATTCACAAACATTACCTTTTAATTTTGATAATACACTACATGGCTTTATAGGAAATAGCGGAGCCACAGTTACAAATGGTGCCGGAAATGATGTGCTTCAAATTACAGGAGGTGTAGCAGCCTGGGATAATGCTCAAGTATCTTTCCCATCACAAATCGATCTTTCGGATGATGCAAATAATACTTTAAGGTTTTCATTTCAGTCAACAACTGCTGCTACAGGAGAGGTACGCCAGCATGGTGTTAGTTTTCAAAGTGATGGTATAGGTCCTGTAGAAATGAATTTTCATTCTATTGGTACCGACGTTATTAATGTTCAATTAAATTTTGGAGCAGGTTATACTTCAAGAGATCGCATGGTGATTTTTACTGATGTTGATGATTTTGGTGTTCAATCTGGTACTGGTGGTCAATCAGGTATGGGTACTGGTGGTCTTTCAGGCACATACATCATAGACAATATCAGCCTTGGTGCCGATCCCCTTTGTGGTGAAGGCGCATTGAATACTGACACATTTACAAATAGTAACTTACCAATTGTTATTATAGAAACAGTTGATGGCGCCACTATTCCTGATGAACCAAAAATTTTAGGAACCATGAAAATTATTCAAAGACCTGATGGCGCTAGAAATTTTGTGTGCGATGCTGATAATGAAGCGTTTTTGAATTATTCAGGGACAATTGGCATAGAAACTCGAGGATCGTCTTCACAAACATTAGATAAAAAGCCCTATTCGATTGACACTTTAGAGGATGACGGTATAGAAAATGACAATGTTGAATTACTTGGAATGCCAAAGGAAAATGATTGGGTTTTAAATTCTTTTGCTTTTGATGATAGTATGATGCGTGATTTTATTAGCTATGAAATGGCAAGAGAAATGGGCCAGTATGCTGTTAATTTAAAGTATTGTGAAGTTATTGTTAATGGCGATTACAGAGGTTTATACGCGCTTTCAGAAAAAATTAAAATTGATGGTGATCGTGTGGATATTGAAAAACTATCGGCTGATGACAATGCAATTCCAGAGATTACAGGAGGCTATCTAATACAAACTGATAGACCATCTGCAGAAGATCCTGAGGCTTGGTATAACAACGGTGCTGGATATATTCATGAAAAACCAAACTTTGACGATATTACTGCGCAGCAATCCACATATATTGAATCTGTTTTTAGAGATTTAGATGATTCTGCCAATAATTCAGATATTATAAATGGGTATCCTGCGGTTATTGATGTTCCTTCATTTATAGATTATATGTTGGTCGCAGAGATTGCCTCAAATGCTGATGCTTATGCACTAAGTACTTATTACCATAAAGATCGTGGTGGAAAATTAAGAGCAGGACCTGTTTGGGATTATAATTTAACGTTTGGTAATGATTTATTTTATATGTGGGGATATTATTTTGATAGAAGTTTTACTGACGTATGGCAATTTGAATATAGCAATACAGGGGCTCATTTTTGGAATGACCTGTTTGCTAACCCAATGTTTAAATGTTATTTATCTAAACGGTTTAATGACGTTACAAGTACTGGACAACCTTTAAATTACGATTATATTTCCAATTTAATTGATAGTACCGTTGCATTAATTTCGGAAGCTGTTGCTCGTGAAGATGAGCGATGGGATACTATTGATGATTTTCCAGGAGAAATAGCCAATATGAAGAGTTGGATACAGGAAAGAATTACATGGATGACAAACAACCTTGGCGGATTTTCTAGTTGCGATATGGTTGAAACTCCTTCCCTAGTTATTTCTAAAATTGATTATAATCCTTTAGAAACGGTTACATTTCCTGAGAGCGATGACTTAGAATTTATAGAAATACAAAATACAGGAAGTTCGACTGTTGATCTTACAGGAATATATTTAGAAAAATTGGGTGTTTCATATCAATTTCCTCAAAACGCTACTATTACTGCTGGTGAATCTATTTATTTAGCTGCAGATACAGCAACTTTTCAAGCTAAATATGGCGAAGCACCGTTTGGTGAATTTTTAAGAGATTTATCAAACAAGAGTCATAATTTAGTCTTGGTAGATGCGTTTGGTAATGTGATTGATAACGTGGAGTATTTTGATAAAGCGCCATGGCCAGAAGCTGCTGATGGTGATGGTTTTTATTTAGAACTTGTAGATGTTAATTCTGATAATGCTTTAGCAAGTAGCTGGATAGCTAAAAATAATACCGGACTAAGCACAAATGATATTGAAAATGGTGGATTCCATTTTAATATATATCCAAATCCAACTGAGGATAGATTGATGGTAAACTCACAGGAAACCATACAACATATTTCAATTTTCAATTTGCTGGGACAAGAAATAAAAACGTTTCAAATTAATGCTAATTCAAGAGAAATTAATATTGGTAACCTTGATGTTGGAACCTATATTTTAAATTTGAAATTAACAAATGGTTCAAGTGCTTCTAGAATGATTGTTAAAAAATAAAATTCTGTGTACTTTTTATATCTAGAATTTTAATTCAAAGATTTCTATCCATTTTTAAGATAGTTTTAATGGCTTCAATTTCTTTTTCTTGGATTTTAAGCTGAGTTTCTAATTTTTCGATTATTTCTTGTTGTTCTTGAACTGCTTTAACTAACGGAACTACAAAAGTTGCATAACGTAAACCATAGTGCGAAGTTTCATTTTTGGGTGCATCAACTCCGTTAAAATGATACTCATTATTTTTTGCTACTTGCTCTACTTCTTGTGCTATAAAACCACTTTGGATTTCTGCTTCCTTAAGCCTTTCACTATTTTTTAAACGTAAGCTACTTGGTGTTTTGTTAAAATTAGCAATGGCATTCATATCTAATTGGTAAGTAACAGGTCGCAGTTCCTTGATAAATTTTAACCCAACTACATTTTCTTTTATATTTTTTTTAAACCTACCATCAGACACATTTGTCCAATCGGTATATCCACCAATGGTAGTAACAGCATTATTGCCTAACCTAATAGTATTTGATGCTCCTGGCTCAGCATTATACCCTAAAGCTGTACTGTTTGTGAAGTTATCACCGGTACTAAAGGCATTATCTCCAATGGCAGTATTATTACTGCCTGTTGTATTTAGATATAGAGATTGATGCCCAATTGCTGTGTTATTATTCCCAGTATTATTATTACGTAATGATTCAAATCCACTCGCCGTATTATTATTTCCAGTACTATTAAATTGTAAAGATTGACTCCCGTTTGCCGTATTATTAACCCCAATAGTGTTCCAAAATAGAGAGTGATTACCATTTGCAGTATTATAATTCGCCGTAGTATTATTAAATAAGGACATATTACCACTTGCCGTATTAAAACTCCCAGAAGTGTTATGGTTTAAAGATTGAGAACCACTAGAGGTATTATAACTTCCTGTAGTAGTACCACGTAATGATTGATTACCAATTGCGGTATTAAATTCACCGCTAATGTTACTGTAGAGTGACTGGTTGCCATTTGCGGTATTAAAATCCCCTATAGTGTTATCAAATAAGGAATCTGTACCATAAGCCGTATTATTATTTCCTGTGGTATTTCTATATAAACACCAAGAACCATTTGCTGTATTGTGATTCCCAGAAATATTATGACGTAGTGAAAGTACACCACTTGCCGTGTTATTACTGCCCGTTGTATTATTATATAAGGAAGCAAACCCAATTGCTGTATTACTACTGCCTGTAGTATTACCAGGTAACGAAGAAGCTCCCATTGCTGTATTAGTTCCACCAGTAGTATTACTTGTTAAAGATTGATGTCCACTTGCTGTATTATACCACCCGGTAGTGTTATTATACAAAGAACCATTACCATTTGCGGTATTTGCCCAACCTGTAGTATTGCCACGTAATGATTGATTACCAGTTGCGGTATTATACTCTCCTGTTGTATTACTATAGAGTGATTGACTACCATTTGCTGTATTTCCCCATCCAGTTATGTTATTGTATAAGGATTCAGCACCAATTGCTGTATTATACTCTCCTGTATTATTATTCCGCAATGAAGCATAACCATTTGCGGTATTAAACCAACCATAAGTGTTGCTGTATAACGATTCAGCCCCACTTGCAGTATTATACTCCCCATCAATATTGCTTCTTAATGACTGACTACCATTTGCAGTATTATTACTTCCTATTGTATTACTGCGTAAAGAGAAATGACCATTCGCTGTATTATTATTTCCTGTTGAATTAGAAGATAAAGATTCGGAACCGTTAGCTATATTAGCAATACCTGTTGTATTAGCATATAAAGTTTGAAAACCTATTGCTATATTATCATGACCAGTTGCATTAAAATATAAGGATTCAGAGCCATTAGCTATGTTATTATAACCTGTTGTGTTAGAAAATAAAGACTCAGAACCTAATGCAACATTACGCTCTCCTGTTGTGTTTGATGATAACGATTCAAAACCAAGACCAACATTTTTATTATCAGATCCATCATCATTAGCACCAGTATTTATTCCTAAGAATACCGAGGAACCATTGTTTGTACCATCAAAATCACTTTTTCCATCAAATAAATCATCTATACGATCCACATTGCCTCCTGAACTTAGTGGGATCCAGGCAATGGTATTGTTTTCCCAGTAATAAAAGGTGCCATCTGTTGTGAGATAAA
>NZ_JBATHX010000009.1:0-8159 GCF_049667265.1 Algibacter sp.
TAGGTTTAATTTTTTCCTTTGACATATCTGTAACAAAAAGCTAATTTAGAATAGATTTTAGATTTTAATCGTTTAATGAACGGCGGTCTATTTTTATGGTAAATTTCTTTATATTTTTCTTTTGAAATCTGAGCTAATTCAGCATTTTTTTGATTTCGAAAGAAGGATTGTAAAATTTTTGCTGCTTGTAGAAATCCTTTTCGCATGGGTAAAAAATCTGTTGACATACTGCCTTTTCTAATTCTATAAAAAGCTAAGGTATTCGGATTGTTAATAACAGATTCAGCATAATAAAACAATTTCACCCAAAATACCCAATCCTCATGATTGGCTAAATTTTCATCAAATTTTAAATTTTTTTGGGTTATTAATGCTTTCTTAAATAAGGCAGCATGAGGCGGAAATGACTTTCTATATTCCCAATCCCAAATGATTTCTTTTTTATAATTTATTTTAGAAAAAACTGGCGTTAAATACTTGCTAGGCGCTTTTTCTTTAGTTGAATCCAAAAAAGAAAAATAATCGCAAATAGAAACATCATTATCTTTTAAATCTTTTATTTGAAGTTCAAATTTAGTTTCGGATAGATAATCATCTGAATCTAAAAACTGAATATAATCACCCTTAGATTCCCTTATACCAACATTTCTAGCACTACTTAAACCACCATTTTGTTTATAAATATAAATAAACCTTTTATCCTTATTTGCCCAAGCTTCAGCAATTGCTTTAGTATCATCTACACTTCCATCGTTCACAATAATACATTCCCAATTTGCATAGTTTTGTTTGTATACAGAATGTAATGCTTCATCCAAAAATTGAGCCTGATTGTAGCATGGTATAATTACGGATACAAGTGGGTTATTCATTATCAAAAAATCAGATTTCTCTTTTATAAAAGTTTAAACAGTTATTAAGTTTGTATTAATACCAATAGTTAATTCTCCTTCATTGAGTAAATAATAACCGAAGGTTTTCAGGATGTTATAAATGTCTTTTCTTATATTGAACTCATCATGAATTTCAATGGCAATTATTTTCGTTATTTTTAGAAAAGACAAATCATTTTCAGCTTTAAATATAAAACGTTCAGCACCTTCAATATCAATCTTTAAAAAGGTAATATAATCTATTTTATTCTCTGAAATTATTTCATTAATTGTTATGCCTTCAATTTCTCCATTTACATCTTGATTGGTTGTAAAAGCCCAATCTTTTGCATCTCTAAAATTAGTTTCTAACTGAAATTTTAGTCCTTTTTTATGAGACAATGCTCGGTGGTAAAAACTAATGGTTTTATCTAAATTGTTTAATGCTATATTTTCTTTTATAATGGCTGCATTTTCAACGGAAGGCTCAACAGCATAAATTTTCAAATTATTTAGTTTATTCGAAAAATATAATGAGGTATACCCCACATTAGCACCTGCATCAATGATGGTAAACTCATCATCTGAAGCTAGGTTTAGTTTTATTAAACTTAGTATAATTTCATATTGCTTGAGGCTAAAAACTTGTTCAAGTACCATATAATCGCTATGGTTCTCTCCTCTTAATTTAGCAGTTAAATTATTGTTGAGTTTTGTTAAATAGGCACCACCCTGTTTATTAAAAGAAATAATTTCCCTGTTAAAATGTAGTTGGTGTTCAAAAATTTCGTTTGGTGTAAACTTTTTAGGAAAATAAATTCTATATACTTTTCTTATTTTTTTAAATTTCATACTTTTTCTAACAAACTTTATTTAGCAATTTATATATCCTTAGATTTTCCGAGATTTTTCAGACTTTAAAAATGATTTTCAATAAATATAGGTAACGCTTAATGATAAACCAAAAGACAACGAATAAACCCGTTCTTTTATTCTTTTTTAGGAGTTAAAATGATTTCTTTTTGATCAAAATAATTTTTATAACATTGGTTTATCCAATGGCTAGAATTAGTTCTAATATCTTCAAAAAAAATGGTTTTTGGCAAAAACGTTAATTCTGGAATAACTAAAACATCTTCTTTATTATTTTCTATGGCTTGGTATCTGCTCCTTAATTCTTTATCATAATTATAAGCGGTACCACTTAATAAATCTTGATAAGCTGTTCTAATATTATTATTGCCACCTAGTCGAATAAAAATTAGAGCAAATAATAAATACTTTACCCATGGTGAAAACATCAAGAAATTTTTGTTTGCCGCTTTCAACTTAAAAAACAACAAAAAAGCTAAATAAACAATCCCTAATAAAAAGAAAAAGTAAACAACATTCACAGTCCTTAATGGCACCCATTTTAAACCATAATATACTGGGAATACCCCAATAATGGGAAAAATAAAAACTATGATAGTTGGAATGGTAAGCTTTGCTTTAAATATTTTTGGCGTTTGTAGGTTTTTGTTTTTGCTGAAATATTCAAAGAATAATAACAAGGCTACTATTATTGTTGGTAACCAATCGCCTAAATGCCTTTTGGTTGCAGAAATGGTTTTGGTAATTGAATATAAAAACTGTTGATTACCTGGATAGGTATCAGCCCTAGAAGCAGAACCAGGTGATTTAATTACTACAATTGTAAAAATCAGCATAAAAAACAACAAGGATAATACTGAGAAATTGATTTTTCGATGTTTAATTGAAGTGTAAAGAAAAAATACTCCAAAAATAAGGTTAACAAACATCATGGTAATTTCATTTGAACCAATTACACAAAATGCGAGAAGGATGGAAATTAATAAATACTTTTTGTTGTAAGTATCTAAATATCTGATAAAAAAGGAAACTAAAAAAACCGATAGAATTATGGATACCTGATAAGTAGCTGCTCCAGCCAGCCAATAAAACCCTTGTGAGGTAGAAGGCATTTGGATTAAATACATGGTCATTATTAAAAAAGAAAAAATGTATTTTTCTTTTTTTGATAATGATTTAAATATTGAAGTACAAAGGTGATAAATAGAAACACCTAGAAACGTTAGCAAAACTACTGGAATACATTTATAAATAATAAAAGAGCCAGAAACTAAACCTTTAATACTCAATATTGCAGTCGCCATGTATCTGCCAGACCAGCCATTATATGCTTCCAGTTGTGTGCTAAAATACCCGAGATTTTGGCTTATATTATTATAGCAAAAATCATCGGCCGATGGATTATTAAATATTGAAATTATCAGAAATGGCAAAATTGATAGTATTCCTATAAATATTATAAAATTCCCACTCTCAAATAGTTTTGATAGGTATGATTTTATTTTTTTTGTTTTGTGTAACATATTTAAACTTTTAATTACCTATACTTTTTTGTGAAGTGGTATCTAAATGGTAAAACCATCACATCTACGAACATGCTTAATGAATCCTTAGCTAGACTGATTGTTGAATTATCGTTTCCTTCAAAAACTACAGGAATCCTTTTTATATCAAATTCATATTTATAGGATAAGTAAAGAATTTCAATATCAAATCCGAAACCATTTATAGCCAATTTAGGAAATAATCTATCAGCAACACGAGATCTAAACCCCTTCAAACCACATTGTGTATCATTAATACCTGTAACAACAAATCGAGATGCAAACGCCGTAAATATCGTGCTTGATAATTTCCGAAAAAAAGTGACTTCTGTAAAATATTGAGAATGAATAGACCTACGATTTCCTATACATACATCAAACTCTTTAAAATCTAGGTAGTGAAGCATATTATCTATAATTTCAAAACCATAAGGAATATCTGCATCAGTAAAAATCCTGAATTCGCCTTTAGCCTCAATCATACCTTGCTTTACAGCATAGCCTTTTCCTTTATTTTTTTCGTAGGATAATAACTTGATACTTTTATCGGTACTTGCAATATAATCTTCTATGACACCTTTTGAATTATCAGAACTACCATCATTTACAAGTATAACTTCAACTGAATATTCAAGGTTTTTAGTCCATTGAGAAATTGCTTTTAAGGAATCAATAATAAAATCACTCGCATTATAAATTGGAATTATTAAACTAAGGTGTGTTTTCATTATTTATGAACTGCTATTTTTAAATTAAAACTTTTTTGGTTTATTAAAGATGAATATAATTAAATGCACATAGCGCTTAATAGCAAACCAAAAATCAATAAAAAATCCTTTAAATAAATTAAAAGCAGACATTACAAATCCTTTTGAAGCACCCAAAAAGGTAACATCCTTATGCCAAAGTTGATAATTACCAACCAGATCATTTTTAAAGCGAAAATACACCTGCTTTTTTGTTCTACTAATTTGATAGCAAAAAATTGATGCAACAAAATCGATATCGAAACCCGCTTTTAAAACACGTTTGGTCCATTCTTTATCTTCAAAAGTAGCCACATCTTCTCTAAAAGGGTGCTTTTCCCAAACGGCTCTACTGAATGCCGAACCTGAAAAAATTAAACCAGATTTATTTGGGTCAATCGTTGCAGGGATTTTGTTTATATAATTTTGATAATCGTTAGGACTATGTAAACATCTTAATCCTGCCAAATTAGAATTCGCATCAAATTTCTGTTTAATTAATTTAAAAAAATCATGGCTTACAGGATATGAATGCGCGCTAAACATCACTACAATTGGAAACTTGGTTTGTTGGGCTGCAAAATTAGCACTACCGCCGTAACTGAATTTTTCAATGGTTACAAATTTGGCGTTATATGTTTTTGAAACGGCTTCACTTTTGTCAGTCGATAAGTTATCAATGACTATAATTTCACCAATATCATCCAAATAACGCTCTGTCAAATTTTTAAGCAAAAAAGTAAGTGCTTTACTTTCGTTTTTACTTCTTATAACTACTGATATCATACAACTATTTGTAAACCCTAATGGCTACTTTTTTTTAATATTTTACTAAATAAACTAAAAGGCTTACTAACCAATTTAGTTAATTTATACGCGTTTGTATTTTTTGTTTTTAAATCGGCATTACGAAAAGAATTTAATAAGAAAAATAAATACTTAATCGTATTATCATGATGTTCAACATAAATCTCTTTATGCTTATTAAACACATATTCCATGATTGATAAAGAATGATTTTGAAGAGTATCTGTTAACATAGAGTTATTTGATTTTCTGTAATAAAACAAAAATTCTTCTACAAATCTAAATTCCCAACCTCGTTTGAGAATAGAAATCCAGAACTCCCAATCTTCAAAACCTTTTGTCATGGTTTCATCATAGCCTCCTACTTCCGTCCAACATTGCTTTCTAAATAATGATGAGGGCATTAATATATTTTCGAACATGAGGCTATGATAGGTGGTACCAACTGCCTTGTACTCATAAAAAACATCGTCCTTATCCTTTTTAAAAAACTTTCTGTAACAAGATGCGATGGCTAAGCTTTGATTATTATTTAATACTGGAACTAACTTGATTAAATA
Organism: Algibacter sp.; assembly: GCF_049667265.1. GTDB lineage: Bacteria > Bacteroidota > Bacteroidia > Flavobacteriales > Flavobacteriaceae > Algibacter_B. The sequence continues at coordinate 5,403 of NZ_JBATHX010000009.1, forward strand.
GTCTTCATGCAAGATATCATCAGAATCTAAGGGTAAAATATATTCTCCCTCACTTATTTTTATTCCCGAATTTCTAGCACTTGGGAGGCCGCCATTTTCTTTAAAAATATATTTAAAACGCTTATCGGTTTTACACCATTTTTGTGCTATTTCTTCTGTATTATCTGGGCTTCCATCATTTACAATAATACACTCCCAGCTTGAATAGGTTTGATCTAAAACAGATTGCAAAGCCTCTTCAAGAAAATGTGCTTGATTGTAGCATGGAACTATTATTGAAACCAGTTTATTCATTTATTTTAAAATTTGTTAATCAAGCCTAACTTAATCAACCATTTAATTTTTTTTGATCTTCTTAAATTATTTATAATTGTTTTATACTTCAAAACATCATCTAAATCGTGCATAAAAGGTAAATATGACGCTTGTAAAACGGCTTGTTTTTCATCATAAATTACTTTATTGTTTTCTGCCTGAGCACTTATCCCATCTTGATAAAACATAATTAAGGTTTTATCAACATGTTTATAAGACACATTATATTTACAAACCGAATCAATAAAAAATTTCCAATCGGCAACTATTTTAAAATCTTCTTTAAATAGCCCTACCGTTTTAAACAATTTTTTATTTATAAATGTTGCTTGATGTGGCAAATTATCTTTTAAAAAGTAAGCGAATGATAACTCATCTGGATATTCTTTTAAGAATGTTTTAGTTTTCCCAATGACTTGTTGATTAAAATAAACAAGATCATAATTATCAACTTGTTCGATATTTTTTTTTAAAACTTTTTTATTAAAAAAATGATCGCCACTATTTAAAAACAACAAATATTCTCCTGAAGCCTGTTCTATTCCTTTATTCATGGCATGATAAACACCTTTGTCTGGCTCACTTACCCAATAATCAAAAAGGTTACTATTTTCATGAATATAATCTTCACTTCCATCATTAGAACCGCCATCAATTATTACATATTCAAACTCTTGATAAGTTTGTTTCGTAACACTCTCAACAGTTTTTTTAAGCCCTTCAAGGTTATTATAATTAACGGTTATTATGGATATTTTTGGTGTCAATTTTCTATTATCTATTATTTTAATATAAGAATGGAAATAACCTTTGCCTAAGCCTAACTAAAGGAAAATATTTTATTACCAATTTAGAAAAAATTAGCTTCGGGTTTTTCCCAAATAAGGTTATCCAGTAAAAGATATAATTAATTACCTTTTTATTTGTTCTGAATTTAAAAAACCATAACCAATTTAATAATGTATCAATATTTACTAAAGAGATATTATTTTTACAACTCCACCCAACTAGTGATTCATATAGTTTTACATTGTATTTTTTATACAAATCATCTTGAGTAAATATGTTTGAATCGTGCACACCTCTTTTTGCTAATGGCATATCAATAACGCCTGATTCCAAACGACATTTTAAGGCCATTTTAAAAATAATATCGGAATCTTCGGCAACCACTAGTGATTCATTAAAAACCCCAATAGTATCAAAAACTGTTTTTTTAACGGTTAAGCCATTTAAATGCAAATAACCCAATTTACTGGAAACTATGGAATTAAAAAGTTCCTCTGGTTGTATTTTTTTTGATAAGGTACTTAATTTATGTTTTTTTATTTCTGATTCTGAAAAATCTCTATAAAATTCAAATCCAACAGCATTATACACACCATCAGTTTCTTTATTTTTTTCGAAGACTTTTTTATCGTTGGCAAATCTATTTTCTAAGTAAAAATCATCGGCATCTAAAAAAGCAATATATTCTTCTTTTGCATTTTTAATTCCTAAATTCCTGCTTGCAGAACGCCCCTTGTTAATGCCATTGAAATGATTAAAAATTTTGATTTTAGAATAACCTTTTTGAAGTTTTTCAACAATTTCTAGTGTTTTATCTGAGCTCCCATCGTTTATAACGAGGATTTCAAAAACTTCTGGCTGTTGAATAACAGATACTATCGCTTTCTCTATAAAATTCTCAACATTATATGCTGGTATTATTACTGAAATAGAAAACGTCATTAGTAAATATCAAACAGTTATTTATTGTACAAAAATGGAAAAAGTTTTTGTCTAAGCCTAATTATAGGGAAGTATTTGATGCTTAATGGAGAAAATAAAAATCTTGGTGATTTAATAAATAAATAGCTCCAATACTTTGTATAATTAGTTAAAGTGTTTTTTTCTTTATAGGTTAAGAGCCATATCCACTTAAATAAAGTATCTGCTTTTGCTATTGGTACTTGATTTTTATTACTCCAAAAAATTAAAGATTCGTACATCTTAATTGTATATTTTTCATACAAATCATCCCTATAAAAAACATTTGAATTATGAATCCCTCTAATAGCTAATGGTTGATCAATAATTCCAGGATACAACTTTGACTTAATTGCCATTTTCCAAAAAATATCTGTATCTTCAGCTACGGCCAAGGTTTCGTTAAACAATCCTATAAAATTAAAAATTGATTTTCTTACGGTTAATCCATCTATTTGAAAATGACCGTGTTTTCCAGAAATTAACACCTCAAAAAGATCTTCAGGATTTACTATTTTATTTACTGTATACAGCTCTGAATTTTCTACTTCTAAAGATTTGAATTCATTATAAAAATGGAAGCCAACAGCATTATAAACGCCGTCCGCATCTTTATTTATTTTAAAAATTTTTTTATCATTTACAAACCTGTTTTCTAAATAAAAATCATCTGCATCTAAAAAAGCTACATAA
>NZ_JBATHX010000010.1:0-2803 GCF_049667265.1 Algibacter sp.
GGTTATTGCTAACCACATGGCAGAATATAGCGATTTAGATCAAATTTGGTTTGTAGTTACACCCCATAACCCTTTTAAAAAGAAAAGTAGCTTGCTTGATAATCACCAACGTTTAGAAATGGTATATCAGGCCACAAAAGATTATACCAAGCTAAAGGCAAGCGATATTGAGTTTCATTTACCACAACCCAATTACACCATAAATACACTAGTCCATTTACAAGAAAAATATCCTGATTACGAGTTTGCCTTAATTATGGGAGAAGACAACTTAAAAAGTTTTCATAAATGGAAAAACTATCAAGTAATACTTGAAAACCATCATATATATGTATATCCTAGAATTTCAGAAAGCAAAGTAGAAACTCAATTTGATGCTCACAAAAAAATCCATCATATTGATGCACCAATTATGGAGCTCTCGTCAACATTTATTAGAAAAGCTATAAAAGCTGGTAAAAATGTAAGGCCAATGCTTCCAGAATTTGTTTGGGGGTACTTGGATGAGATGAATTTTTATCAGTAAAATCCACCAATAGTTTTTTTTCGTGCTTCAAAAAGGGATTATATAACTATAATAGTCCAAAAAAATAAGGATGTTTGCAACCAGTAAACGCAACCCACTAATAAACCTCCTAAGCTTGGATTTGTGAACTGAATTACTAAGATACTATCTCATTATTTATCGAACCACATTCTTTATTATTCACACATCAAAAATCTCTGTAAACCTTTGAAAAACATGATAGTACAGGATAATGCATGATTGTACAGGATGGATTTTTCAATAATATCTTTTCATGTAGATTAATCTGTAATTTAACGGAATTTTTTTTCGTTAATCATTAAATTAGAAATATTTAGACATTCATAAATTTTTTTATACTCCCTATTATCTATTCATAATATGATTATTTATTCTAACCATTAATCAATAGTAATAGCACTTTAACTTCTTTGTTTCGAAACAATTAAACTAAATTAGAAACGAATGAAAAGAATTACTTCAAAAATCACAGGTTTCTTAATACAAACATTATTTGCGCTCCAAATACAAGCGCAAATTGTTGAAGGAACAACTTACAACTAACAAATTATCTTGCTTTATTTAATTTAGAAAATAATTATATAGTTAAACTAATTTTAGGAAGCACTTTTGAGTTTTTAGATTTGGTTGCATATACGCTTGGTATCATGACCGTAGTGCTTTTTGAATATAAATATCTAAAGACAAATAATAAAAAATATGTTTTTTCTCTCAAAAAATAATATCAAGGTAATTTCATCGATATTTTTACCATTTTCATTTTTGAAGAGGTAAAATTGAACTAGTTATTGGTAAAATCTAACCTTATTCAAGTAACAATTAAATTAATTTTACGATCTAGAAAAAGCTACCAGCCTCTTATATAAGGACTAAACTCTCAAATACAAAATTTTTATTGATAGAGACATTAACTTAAATGTTAATTGTTTTTTTTACACCCCTCTCTACCCATAATGAATCATTTATGTTATTAAAACTAGTATCTAACTAAACTAATAACTAAAAAAAATGAAAGCACAATTACTCAAAAAAACTTTATTGGCGTTTATATTTTTGGCCACCTCTTTTGGATTTGCTCAAGAACCCGTAATAACAATTCTAAGTTATTCTTATGATGGCAATATGACCAAAGGACAACCAACTACTATAACTGTAGAGTATCAAAGTACTGGAGCATTAGGTACATCTGTTGATGGAACAGGTAATATGTATGCTTACCCAGAACCATCTGATACAGGAGGGACTAATAATCAAGCGGCTTTCGGCGCGCCAATCACATATGATGGTACGGCAGGAGCAACAGGAACAACAACTATTAATCTTACTCCAAGAGAACGAGATTGGATAGTAAGTTCTACTGCTTTGGCTGCTTTAACGCCTCCAAGTCGTTATGAAATTAGGTTGTTTAATACGAACCCTAAAGATAATATGGATTGGGCTCCTAAAGACTCACATTTTCCTGATTCTCCGACCGCTGATGTTTTTAACAATAATGCTGATGGCTTTGTGGGCTTAAGAATTGATGATATTGTATTTGGTACGGTAGTGGCAGATGCAGATGGTGATGGAGTTCCTGATGCTGATGATGTTTGCCCAGGATTTGATGATAATATTGATACTGATAGTGACGGAACACCAGATGGTTGTGATGACGACGATGATGATGATACTATATTAGATATTAATGATAACTGCCCACTAACTGCAAATACAGATCAAGCGGATGGTGATAATAATGGAATAGGTGATGTTTGTGATATACCTGTTATTACATTAGTTAATATTGTGCAAACCGGAACGATTACTCCAGGAGGAACTGCAACTTTCACACTTACCTATAAAACAAATGGTTCTGGACCTGATATTACAGGTAATACTGAGAGATTGTATTTACCTGGACCTGGACCTGTATCACCAGGATTTACAGAGATAATTTACACGCAAACCAATGGTGCTGAAGTTGATGCCGTTTTAACTTTTACATGGCCAGAAACAGGTTTCAATTCAGACACCTATGAATATCGTTTTTTTAATCCAGCTCCAAAAACAGATTATAATTGGGCACCAATTGAAAACCATTATATTGGTGGAAACACAAGTTTCGCAGGAGGCACATTTGACTTCGAAGAAGGCTACCTAAGTTTATCTTTTGAGGTAACGGTTGATACAGGCGTTGTAGATGCAGATGGTGATGGTGTAAACTCTGATACCGATTGTGATGATAATGATGCAGCTAGATTCCCAGGAAACACAGAA
>NZ_JBATHX010000011.1:0-6381 GCF_049667265.1 Algibacter sp.
CCTAATATAGTATTAGTTAGTGATATTACAACTCAAGATGCTAATTGTCCTAATGCTTATATTCAAGTTCGTACATGGAACTTTATAGATGGATGTGGAAATACTAGTAATAATTTTGTTCAAACAATTATTGTTGAAGATAATACTGCCCCTGTGCTTTCATTACCAGAAAACGTAACCGCAGAATGTAGCGATAACTTAACCCCAATAGAATTTGGTGAAGCAACCGCTACTGATAACTGTGATTCAAATCCAATAGTTACATTTAGTGATGTACGACAAGATGGAGATTGTTCTGGAACATATGATATCATACGTACTTGGACTGCTACTGATTCCTGTGGTAATAGCGTTAGCGGAAATCAAATAATTTCAACATCGGATTCAACGGCTCCTGATTTTGATCAAACTGATTTACCTGGAGATGTTGTTGTGGAATGTGATGGTATTCCAGAAGCTGTAACTTTAACTGCCACAGATAATTGTGGTATTGCTACTGTAACCGTAAAAGATGAAAGAATAGATGGAAATTGTCCTTCTAACTATGTAATTAAGCGTTCATATACGGCAACTGATGAATGTGGAGTAACAAATACTCACATCCAAACAATAACAGTTCAAGATAGTACGCCACCAGTTTTTGTTGAAGCACTTCCTAATTTAAATATTGTGGTACAATGTGATAATATTCCAGAGCCTATAACATTAACAGCTACCGATATTTGTGGTACAGCAACAGTTACTGTTAGTGATGCAAGGACTGATGGTACTTGTCCTAATAGCTATACCATAGCACGTACATGGGTTGCAAAGGATGTTTGTGGATTAACAACTACTTACACACAAAGAATAATTGTTCAGGACACAACGCCTCCTACATTTGTTGAAACATTACCAAGAGATACAACGGTTGAATGTGATATGATTCCAGAGGCATCAAGTTTATCTGCAATTGATAATTGTGGTGATGCAACAGTAACAGTTAGTGATGCTAGAACAAATGGAGATTGTCCTTCAAATTATACAATCGCACGTACTTGGATAGCAACCGATGAATGTGGATTGAAAACAACACATACTCAAATTATAACGGTTCAAGATACAACAGCTCCAGTACCTTCATCATCTTTTGAAGCCATGCTAAATGTAAGTTGTACTGATATACCTGAAGCTCCAGAAGTTAAGTTTGAAGATAATTGTTCTGCTAACGTGATTGTAGATTTTAATGAAACAAATACTTTTGATGAAAGTATTATTGCAGATTATCAAATTATTAGAACTTGGACTGTAAGGGATGCTTGTAATAATGAAGAGACATACACCCAAACATTAAATGTATCCCTTGATGAAATATTAAATGAAGTGGTTGCTGAAGACATTTGTTTTGATAACGGTGTGGTAAACCTAGATGGTTACTTGCCTGAAGAAGCTTATGGCGGAACCTGGGAAATTATTGAAGGTAACCCAATAGCAACTATAACTGGTAGTATTTTTGATCCAACTAAATTAGAAGAAGCATATTCTGAAGATTTCAACCCTAATACTGAAGGAATACAATATGTATTAAGATATATTGGTTTCCAAACTGGATGTTTAAATGTAACAGATGTAATTATGGTTGTTGATGCAAGTTGTAAAGTATTGCCTTGTGGTGAGAAAGACATCAGTATTTCAACAGCAATTACACCAAACGGAGATAAATTCAATGAAACTTTCGATATTGAAGGGATTACCTTATGTGGTTTCGTTGCTGAAGTGAAAATATTTAACCGTTGGGGAGCATTAGTTTATGAATCTAACGAATATACCTTAGGAAGCGAAAGAGAAGGAAATGCTTTTGGCATTTTCGGAAAATGGAATGGATCATCTCCTAAATCATCTATAGGTGATAATGGTAAATTACCAAACGGAACATATTATTATATCATTAATTTAAGAAATAGTGGATTGGCCCCAATTACTGGACCAGTTTACTTAGGAACCAAATAACATCTTAACCTATGAAGTTTATAAAATATAATATAATCGCTATTGCGTTATTAAGCTGTACGGTTGGAGTTGCTCAACAATTACCGCAATTCACACAGTATATGTATAATACAATCTCTGTAAATCCAGCTTATGCCGGTAGTAGAGAAGTAATGAGCATGGTAGGATTACATAGAAGCCAATGGGTTGGTTTTAAAGGTGGCCCAATTACACAAACACTTTCTATACATACGCCACTTAGGAATGATAGAATTGGTGTAGGATTATCATTAATTGAAGATGATTTAGGTCCTCAAAATTTCACATACTTATATGGTGATTTTTCATATAGTATTCCAACAGGAACAGATGGGAAATTAGCTTTTGGTTTAAAAGGAGGATTTACGCAATTTAGTTTTGATACAAGTTTTCGTATAGATGAAGATAATCAAAATGATCCCCTAATTTATGGTACTGAAGATAGATGGGCTCCTAATATTGGGCTTGGTTTATATTGGAGTACTAATAGAATCTATGTCAGTTTATCAGCTCCTAGAATACTAAATAATGATGCAAATAACGCAAACGATTTTGAAGCATTAGAGCGTATTAGCTATTATTTTACAGCTGGTGGTGTTATTGATTTAACGAAAAATATCAAATTTAAACCTGCAGCTTTAATTAAAGGAACAAATGGTGCTCCCGTGTCGTATGATTTAACTGCAAACTTTCTTTTTAACGAAAAGTTTTGGGTAGGTGGTTCATATAGAATCAATGAACAAACGGCTGCTATTGGTGGAATTGTAGATTTTCAAATTTCTAGACAATTACGTATTGGTTATGCCTACGAAAAACCAATATCTGAAATTGCAGACTATACAACAGGAACTCATGAAATACTACTTATGTACGAGTTTAAATTCTTAAGTTCAAAATTAAAATCACCTAGATATTTCTAAGACTAATTTCCCTATGAATACCAAAAATTACATATTAGTTTGTTTAGCCTTGATGCTAAGTTTTTCAATGTTTCCTCAACAAGGAAAACAAAAAAGAGCAGATACACTTTTTAATAAATTTTCGTTTGTTAAAGCAGCAAATCTATATAGAGAACTTGTTCAAGATAATTATAACAGAAATTATGCCACAAGAAAACTTGCAGATAGTTATGCTTTTTTAAGAGATCCAAGAAATGCTTCTAGGTATTATAAAAGCGTAGTTAAGCAAAAAGATGTCCCTGTAGAATATTATTATAAATATGCTCAAGCACTTCGTGGAATGAAAAAATATGATGAATCTCAAATATGGCTTCAACGCTATAAAGATTCTGGGGGGGTGTTAAATACTAACGATTTTTCAAAAGATTTAAATTTTATAACGAGTGTATTTGGAGCAAAACAGCAATACTTTTTAGATAGAGTTCGATTCAATTCTAAGTATAGTGATTTTGGAGCTTTTGAACATGATGACAAGGTGTATTTTGCTTCTTCTCGTGATGAAGGTGTGGCTGTTAAACGATTATATGGATGGAATGAAGAACCATTTTTAGATTTATATGTAACCGAAGCTGGCTCTAAAAAAAATGTAGATTATACTGCGAAAGTTAAAGGTGATGTAAATTCAATTTACCATGATGGTCCTGCTACAATTACAAAAGATGGGAAAACCATGTACTTCTCAAGGAATAATTTTAAAGATAATATTGAGTTAAAGGATAAAAAAGGGCTTACAAACATGAAAATTTATCGCGCAACAAAAGTGGATAGTTTATGGACTAATATTGAAGACCTTTCAATTAATGGTGATGAGTTTTCTACCCAACATGCCGCTTTAAATACCGACGATACTAAATTATATTTCACTTCTGACAGACCTGGAACCCTTGGTGGTTCTGATATTTGGACTGTTGATATTGCGTCAGATGGCTCTTTAAGTAACATTCAAAATCTTGGAAATATTGTTAACTCAGAAAGTGCCGAAGGATTTCCGTTTATAAATAATGAAGGCGTTTTATTTTTCTCCTCTGATGGACAAACAGGATTAGGAATGCTAGACATTTTTGCAACTATCAAAGGTGAAGACGATGAAAGCATTGTTGATGTCATTAACTTGGGCGTTCCCGTAAACTCAAATAAAGATGATTTTGCTTTTACAATGAATGAAAATGGAATAACAGGATACTTTGCTTCAAACCGTCAAGGTGGCCGTGGAAGTGATGATATTTACGCATATCATAGAGAACCTGTTTTACATGTTGAAGGTGTTGTTACAGATGCCATAAACATGAATCCTGTAGCTGGAGCAAAAATAACCTTGTATGATGATAAGGGGAATGAAGTAGCCTATATGGAAACTGATGAAAATGGGTATTATCAAATAAATATTGATAGAAATAATGATTATAAAATTGTTGCAAGTCAAAATAAATATATAGAAGATTATAGAGAGTTTACCTCTAAAAATATTCAAACAGAGCTAATAACTATTACTGGCAATTTATTATTAAACCCAGTACAAGATGTTGTTAAATTAGCAGAATTAAATACCAACAATTTAGATTACGAAAGTAACTTGATTGGCGAAGATTCTACATCTGTAAAAAATGCGCAACTAAAGCCTATTTATTTTGATTTCGAAAAGTATAATATTCGTAAGGAATATGCCCTTGAGTTAGATAAAATAGTAAAACTAATGACGGATGACTACCCTGAAATGGTTATTCGAATTGAAGCTCATACAGATTCTCGCGGAACTTTTGAATATAATGACAACTTATCTACCAATAGAGCTAAATCAACCTATAACTATTTAATATCTAAAGGTGTAAACGCATCAAGCATTTCAGAATATAAAGGCTATGGTGAGCGTAGGTTAATAAATGACTGTGCCGATGGCGTATCTTGCAATGAAAAACAACATCAATTAAACAGACGTACACAATTTATTGTAGAAAAAATGGAATAGACAACGCAAAACCTAATTGCGTAAATAATACATATAAAGTATAGATTTTTTTAATTAAAAAGACCCCAAATGAAATTAAAAAACTACATAACAGGAATCATTTTGCTTGTCACTATTTGTGCTTTTGCACAAAATGACATGCAAAAAAAAGCAGACAATTTATTTAATAATTTTGCTTTTGTTCAGGCAACAAATGCTTATCATGATTTAATTGATGATGGCATTGAAACTAATTATGCGACTAGGCAATTAGCTGATAGTTACGCATATCTTCGAAATCCAGATAGTGCCGTAGTATACTACGAAAAAGCAGTTAAGCAAACTAATGTGCCTATTGAGTACTATTATAATTATTCGCAGGCATTACGCGGTGTAAAGGAATATGAAGCGTCCAATTCATGGATGAAACAGTTTAAAGATGCTGGAGGAAATATAGAAGAAAAACTCTTTTTAAACGATTCAGATTTTTTGAATTCTATTTTCAATGCTAAAAAACAATATGTTTTAAAAGACATTAAATTCAATTCTAAATTTAGCGATTTTGGTGCTTATCAACATGGGGGTAAAATTTACTTCACCTCTGCAAGAGATGAAGGTGATATAAAAAAACACCTCAATGCATGGGATGAAGAGCCTTTTTTGAATATTTATGCAATTGATAAAAACTCAAATGTTAATCGTGTAAATAATAAAGCTAAACTAAAAGGAAAGGTAAACTCAGTTTATCATGATGGCCCGCTTACTATAACCAAAGATGGTAAAACCATGTATTTCTCAAGAACAGATTTTATTAAAAATATGTTAGGTAGAAATGGTGAAGGCATTTCAAATTTAAAGATTTATAAAGCAACCAATATAGATGGAAAATGGAAAAATATTAAAGAATTACCTTTTAATAGCAATCATTTTTCAAATGGACATCCAGCCTTAAGTGAAGATGAAACAAAGCTTTATTTTGCTTCAGACAGATCTGGCGGAAATGGTGGGTCAGATATTTATTATGTTGATATTAATAACGGTTCTTTTGGGAAACCAAAAAACTTGGGTGACGTTGTTAATACAAATAAAAACGAAAAATTTCCTTTTATTAATAGTGAAGGCGCGCTTTTCTTTTCTTCTGACGGACACCATGGATTAGGATTACTAGATATTTATGGAACCGTTTCAGATGCAGACAAAAACATTGTGAGTGTTATAAATTTAGGAACACCAGTAAATTCAAGTAAAGATGACTTTTCATTTTTTATGAATTCAGATGGCTTATCTGGCTATTTCGCATCCAATAGACATGGTGGTTTGGGAAGCGATGATATTTATGGATTTGACAGAATTCCTCAAATAAATCTTGAAGGAACTGTTTATGATAATGTAAATAATCAACCTGTTAATAATGCGATTGTTACTTTGTTAGATTCTGTTAACAAGGAAGTTGCAACATATAAAACAAAC
>NZ_JBATHX010000012.1:0-20741 GCF_049667265.1 Algibacter sp.
CCCTTAAACTGCATGAAGATGTTATGGCTGCCAAAAAGAATTTCACTATAACTTATGATGTTAGTAAATATACTAACGAAGATAAAAACAAGCTTTACATAGCCAGATTAGTTGGTTATAAAAACTATCCAGCATACACATACACCAAAAGAAAAGGGAATTACCTTTCTGCAAACACCAAAAAATTAGGCACTTATGCCCTTACCATGGACACTATAAATCCAACCATTTCGGCTGTGAATTTTAAGGACAAACAATGGCTAAGTAAATACCGTTACTTAAAAATTAAAATTGATGATGAAGGATCTGGAGTATCCAATTATAGAGCAACTATTAATGGAAAATGGATTTTAATGGAGTACGATTATAAAACAAAGACGCTTACTTACGACTTTAACGATGGCATTATCACCGACACCAAAAACAATTTAAAAGTAATTGTTACTGATAATGTTGGAAATAATTCTACTTTTGAAACGTTATTTTACAGAAAATAAACTTTTTAGCCTTTTGAAAGCAAAACAACTAATAACCACCATACTATTTTTTTCATTTTTAACACTAAGTTTTGCTCAAAACGCAACCATTAAAGGTGTTATTTTAGACGAGAAGAACCAACCAATTGAAAAAGTAAGCATTCAATTTGAAAACAAAGGAACTGAAACCAATATTAACGGTTTTTATAGCATTTCTATTCCTTCAAACAAAAACATAACCTTAGAGTTTACCCACCTTTCACACAAAAAAATAGTTAGCACATTCAATTTAAAAAATGGTGAATCGGTTGAATTCAACCCTGTGATGAGTTCGACTATTGAACAAATAGCAACGGTTATTGTTAATAGTAATAGGAAAAAAGAAGTTGAAGGTGTTATTACCATAAAACCGGATGTTATTAGAAAAATTCCTGGCGCCAATGCCGGTGTTGAAAATTTACTTTTAACCTTACCTGGCGTTAGCAATAATAATGAGTTAAGCACACAATATTCTGTTCGTGGTGGAAATTACGATGAAAACTTAGTTTACGTAAATGGCATTGAAGTATATCGTCCGTTTTTGGTGCGCTCAGGACAACAAGAAGGTTTGAGTTTTGTAAATACCAATTTGGTTCAGAATGTCGATTTTTCAGCCGGTGGTTTTCAAGCTAAGTATGGCGATAAATTATCGTCTGTTTTAGATATTACTTATAAAACCCCTTATCAATTTGAAGTAAATGCCGATTTAAGTTTATTAGGTGGTGCGCTTTCGGTTGAAAATATGAGTAAAGATTCCAGGTTTACAAGTATTGTTGGACTTCGTTATCGTGATAATAGTTTATTGGTAAATGCTAAAGAAACTGAAACTAATTTCAAACCAACATTTGCTGATGCTCAAGCATATTTCACTTATAAATTTTCTAATAAATTTCATTTAAGCTTTTTAGGAAGTGCCTCCATAAATAAATACAATTTTGAACCGCAAGCGCGTCAAACTAATTTCGGAACATTAAGCGATCCCGTGGCATTAGTAGTATTTTATGATGGCCAAGAAAAGGACAGATACCAAACGCTATTTGGAGCTTTTAAAGGCTCCTATTTTGCAAATGATGATTTAACGCTTCATTTAATTGCATCAACATATCATACCACAGAAGAAGAGTACTTTGATATTTTAGCTCAATACAGATTAGGTGAAGTAAATAGTAATATAGGTGATGAAAATTTAGGCGAGGTTGAATTTACCGAAGGCATTGGCAGCCAATTGAATCATGGAAGAAATGATTTAGATGCCCTTATTACTAATATTGAACACAAAGGCGATTTTAAGGTTAATGATAACAGATTTGAATGGTCGCTAAAATATACGAATGAAGACATTAGAGACCGATTGATTGAATGGGAAGTTATTGATTCGGCAGGGTTTTCAGTTCGACCGCCAAAAACATCAACTAACGAACAACCATACGAACCTTTTACAGGACCATTAGTGCCTTTTCAAAATGTTAGAGCAACCAACAATACTCAGATAAATAGGTTTCAAGCATACGGCCAATGGAGTAAACGAAGCAATTTAGGAACTAATGATGTTTGGTATAATGCCGGTGTTCGTGCGCACAGTTGGTCTGTGAGTGGCGATGGTATTTCAACATCAAATCAAATAGTATTTAGCCCCCGTGCTCAATTTGCAATTAAACCTTATTGGGAAAAAGATATGCTGTTTAGAATAGCTGGTGGTTTATATTACCAACCTCCTTTTTACAGAGAACTACGCGATGCAAATGGTGTTATTCAACCAGAAGTAAAAGCTCAAAAATCATTTCATTTGGTATTAGGAAACGATTATAGTTTCAAAATGTGGGAAAGACCTTTTAAATTAACTTCAGAAGTGTATTATAAAAATTTATCGGATGTAAACCCATATACGCTTGAAAATGTTCGTATTCGATATGCAGCGAACAATAACGCCGAAGCTTATGCTTATGGGTTAGATATGCGCTTAAATGGTGAGTTTGTTCCAGGAACAGAATCGTGGTTGAGTTTTGGGTATTTAAAAACCGAAGAAAACATTGATAATCGAGGGTATATTTCTCGACCTACCGATCAGCGATTAAAATTTGCAGCATTGTTTCAAGATTACGTACCAAATATGCCAAATTTAAAAATGTATTTAAATATGGTTTATAATACTGGTTTGCCTGGCGGTTCTCCTAGTTACGCAGATCCGTATGATTATCAAAACAGATTACCTTCATACAAACGTGCCGATTTTGGCTTGCAATATGTTTTAGTCGATTCTGAAAAACAATTTAGTAACGGTTGGAAAAAACCTTTTAAAGAATTGTCATTTGGTTTTGAAATTTTCAACATTTTCGATGTTCAAAATTCCATCACAAATACTTGGGTAAGAGATGTGAGTAGTAAGCGTCAAATTGCTATTCCTAATTACTTAACGCCTCGTGTTTTTAATGTGAGGACAACCATGAAGTTTTAAGTTACTAGATAAATTCTTTTAAAATACGAATAACATAATCCACTTCTTCTTTTGTATTAAAAATACTAAATGAAAAACGAATGGATGGTTTTTCTAAATCTTCATTACTTAAAATCTCAGATAAAACATGCGATTTTTTAGAACTACCGCTTTGGCAAGCACTTCCTTTTGAGCAAGCAATTCCTTTTAAATCTAATTGAAATAAAAGCATATCTGCCTTTTTTGGCGGTATTGGCAAACATACATTAACAAGCGTATAAGTGCTTTCATCAAAATTACTTGAACTGCCATTAAATTTTACATCGGGAATTAAAGCCACCATTTCATTAATAAAATACTGCTTCAACTCTTTTATATAAAGCATCTCGTTTTCTAAGTTTTCTTCAGCGATTTGAAATGCCTTTTCAATACCTACAATATTATGCACGCTTTCGGTCCCTGCTCGGAGTCCTCGCTCCTGCTCGCCTCCAACTATTAAGGGTTTTAATCCTGAGTTTTTTCTAATAAATGTAAAACCAACACCTTTTGGTCCATGAAATTTATGTGCCGAGGCTGCTAAAAAATCCACTTGAACATCTTGCAAATCCAATTTATAATGACCAACTGATTGAACAGCATCACAATGAAACAAGGCATTATTCAATTTGCATAAATCTGCTACCTGCTTAATATCTAAAATAGTTCCTATTTCATTATTAATGTGCATTAAGCTTACTAATGTTTTTAAATCACTTTTAAGCAATCCTTCCAAATGTTGAAAATCTATTTTGCCATTTTTATGTAAATCGACATAGCTCACCTTAATTTCAAATTCTTTTTGCAATTTTTCAACGGTATGTAAAACGGCGTGATGTTCTATTTTCGAAGTTATTATTTGTGTAACTCCTAAATCTTTTACAACACTATCTAACACCAAATTATCAGCTTCTGTTCCACCAGAAGTGAAAATAATTTCGCCAGCCGAAACATTTAAATTTTTGGCTATCGTTTTTCTAGACTTTTCTACTAACGCTTTTGAGGATCTTCCAAAACTATGTGAAGATGATGGGTTCCCGAAATTAGTTCTCATAACATCAGCCATTGCATTAATAACCTCTTCACGCATGGGCGTAGTAGCTGCATTATCAAAATAAACTGATTTCATAAACATCTAATTTTATTACAAAGCCATTTAAAACACTAATAGCTTTCAAGCCCCAAAAATACTTGAAATAAAATTATTATCAATAACGAGCGTTATAAATAACAATTCTATTATTTTTGCTTAAAACCCAAATGCAATGCGTCAGTTATTTTCTGTATTTTTATTTATTAATATTATTTTACTCAATTCTTGTGATGATGGAGATATTATTACTGTTGAATTAGATTTCGACACGACATTTGAAGCCTGTGAAGGTGCCAATGATTTGGTTTTTTATAAGACTAAAGACGACCCTTCTGAATCTTTATCACTATTACTAAATAATGTATCACTAGAAGATATTTTTGTTGTTGATGCTACGGGTGTATTTGAAAAAACTTACACAATAAGTTCTACAAACCCTTTTAATTACCGTACTTATAGCGATGAATCTTTACCAAGTGACTTGTTTTGTAATACGATACCAAACTCGGACGTGAATATTACAGAAGATATTGAAACCACAAGTGGTAGTGCTTTTTTAACAACAGTTTTAACGGAAGATGATAATGATGGTATTGCTGCTGAATTGGAAGATATTAACGGAAATGGTGATTTAGAAGATGATGATACCGATGGTGATGGATTACCTAATTATATTGATGCTGATGATGATGGCGACAATATTTTAACCAAAAACGAAGATCCAGACCCCAATAGTGATGGTGTTTTAAGTGATGCCTTAGATACTGATGCTGATGGCATTCCAGATTATTTAGATGAAGATGATGACGGTGATGGTGTGAATACTAGAAATGAAGAAAATGATAGTCAAGACCAAAACCCAGCAAACGATATAACCATAAGCGAAGTTGGTCCGGATTATTTAAATCCTAATGTATTAACTTCTGTTCCAGCTACTGCTTATAGAGAACACACCATAATTCAAACGTATGTTATTACAATAACCATTTATGATATCGATTTAGGAATAATCAAATTTGATAATTATAATTTTGGCGTTTTAGATGATTCTAGCACAACAGATTCAAGAAAAGTCACCCCTTCTTTTCCTTAATTATTAGTTGTATTTTGATAAATATAGACCTCTGTGGCGCCTAACCCATATTTTTGGTAATTGGCATCGTAGTATTTTACATTGTCATATCTACCAAACAAATATTCCAATTCCATTTTTAATACGCCTTCACCAACACCATGTATAAACACTATTTTTTGCATTCGTTTTTTTATGGCGAATTCAAGTTTATGTTTTGCTGTATCTAATTGAATAGTGAGCATCTCATGGTTTGACATGCTTCTGGAAGATTTTACTAATTGATGAATATGCAAATCTACTTCCATAGTAGGTTCATAGCGATCTTTAACTCTTACTTTAGGTTGATTTTTTCGCTTAGGAGCTTCTTTTTCAGAAACTACAGTTTCAATATTTGCATTTGAAAATATCTGCGATTTCATGGAATCTTTTCTATCCTTAATTACTAATTCGTTAGCTTGAAATTCTAATAAAAAGCCATCCTCAGTTTCAATAGAAATGGTATTACCTTTTATATTACTCACAACACCAGATAAGTCTTCATCTAAAACTAAAACGAAATCACCTAAATTAAATGCCATAATTAATCAAATTTCGCACTATTATCATCCTCATTTTTTTGTCTGCTAGGTATATTTCTAGAAATTCGATAAACGCCAATCATAAGTAACACAATGCCACCTATAAGTACAAATTGATTCTGATTTAAACCACTTTTAGCATATATAGCAACAAAAGCCCCAACAATAATTAAAATATAGTTTAAATATTTCATGTGTAAAATTGTAATTATAATAGCGCAAATTAAACTAAAAAATACATTATACCCTTTATTTCAATAAAAAATACAGAATTAAAACCATCGATAATACGCAATAAATGACGTTAAAATGCATTATATTCAAAAATAATTTTATATTTGCAACAGAATAATGACTCCCAAGTCTATGGTTAAAAGATTTTTTATCTTATTTATTCTTGCCTACAATGTCTCTTTTAGTCAAGATTTATATGTTGATGACAATAGCTATTTATTTGCTAAAGATGTTGTTGTATTTGTAAATGACGACATTAGGCTTGATACTGCAACGTCAAACCTATACTTTAGAGGTGTTTCACAGCTTGTTCAAAATACCGATACCAAAAATTCAGATTCTGGAGCGTTATCAATTTATCAAAATCAAACAACGGGTGTATATGAGTACAATTATTTTTGTTCTCCGGTAGGTGTATCCGATACTTCATTAAATACGAATGTAGATTTTAATGGTTCAAATATTTATGATCCTGATGATGAAACAGATGTGGCCAACGTGGTATCAAACCCCTATGCATACACAAGTTCTTATGAAGGAACAGCAACCGAACTTTCCAATTATTGGTTGTATACCCTGCGTGATGGCGAGGGCTATTACAGTTGGAAACAAATATTTGATACAGAAAGTGCAGGAACTGGCTATGGTTTTACTTTAAAAGGAAGTCCAAATACTAATAATGTTTTAGATTTTAGAGGCAGGCCAAATAACGGAACAATTACTGTTAGCTGTGCATTTGATGGTATTGACAACCAACCTTCTGGAACCCCAAACACAGCAGTAACTTTAACAGGAAACCCATACCCTTCTGCCTTAGATTTAAAACTCTTTATTATAGAAAACACGAGTATTGCTGATGGCGGCACAGGAGTTGCCACAGTTATAAGCGGCGACCTATTTTTTTGGGAACAAAAACAAACCAACTCCCACTATTTAGCTTTTTATCAAGGTGGTTACGGAACTTATACTCCAGGAGATTTAAGCGACCTTGCCGATAATGGAACTTTCACTACAGCTGCATTTCAAAACTATAATGGTAACGGAACCGATAATGCGACAACCTCAGGAAACACAACAGATTTTAGCGCAAATAACTCCAGACGATTTGCCGCAGTTGGGCAAGGATTTGTAATTCAATCAAACGGCCTTGGTGGTAATGTGACGTTTAACAATGCCATGCGTGTGTATTTACCAGAAGACTCAACACCAGCTGGAAACGGCTCCATTTTTAATAAAACCGAAAAATCTAAATCGAGTGAAACACCCAATAAAGTGGTGGCCATGTCTCATAATGGTGTAGATTATAAAACCATTTTTGAAAACCCTACCATCATACCAGAAATTAGAATTCACACACATATTAACAACACATTTTATAAAGAAAACGTCATTGCATTTCGTGAAAACACACCAGACAACAATTCCTATAATCGGTTTTATGATGGTTTAAATATTAATAACTTAAGTTCTGACGCTTATTTACTTTCAAGTGATAAAGAGCTCGTTATTAAATCTATAAATTTTGATGAAACCACACGATTGCCTTTAGGATTAAAAGCTGAAACTGATAATACCGAATTTAATCTCAATATTTATAAGCTAAAGGATGTCCCTGAAAATGTAGATATATTTATCTTTGATAAGGAAACTAATAGTTATTCAAATATTAAAAACGACGCATTTAATATTACTTTGGATGCGGGTGTTTATAACGACCGTTTTGAGGTTACTTTCAAAGAAGGTACCGTTTTAAGTACTTCTGAAGATACATTTACAGATTTTAAAATTATTCAAAACAACAATCTTTCACAGTTGAACCTGATAAACCCGAATGGCTTAAATATGAAATCACTTAGCTTATTTGATGTTTCTGGAAAACAAGTCATGAATGAATATATTGCTTCTAATAAAAGAAACCATTCGTATTCAACGAAGATTCTAAGCGACGGCGTTTACATTGTTAAAATTGACTTGGATGACCATCAGGTTATTAACAAAAAAATTATAGTTTCAAATAGAAATTAAAATTTCACCCACATTTTCTTAATCGACTTTTAGTATTTTAGCCATGTCATTTTTGGTATTTTCAAAATTATGGATAAATACATGCTCCCTTGTTTAAATAAAGAACTCTTAGGAATTGAGTGTATGGGCTGTGGTATTCAACGCGCTATTTCTTTGATTTTACAAGGTGAATTTGTTGCTGCTTTCCAAATATATCCCGCTATTTATAGTTTAATTACGCTATTTTTATTCATCGGAATAAATATTTTCTTTAAATTTAAACATTCAAATAAAATAATTGGTGCTTTGGCAATTGTAACCGTCGTAACCATTATAACAAGTTATATTATTAAAATAACCAATTAAAAACCACTATGGAACAACAAAAACTCAACCCGACGCTTGTTTACGTATTAGCAATTTTAGGTCTTTTATGCTGCTGTATGGGCGGTTTTGGATTTATATTAGCTGGTATTGCCTTTTTTATTGCAACCAGTAAATTGAAAGAAGCAAAACTTAATCCGGAAAATTTTGACACAGCAAGTGTGAAAGCCATGGATACAGCAAAAACGGTTGCTTTAGTGATATTAGTAATAAATATCCTTTATCTTATTTATACAGTTTATCAAATTTCAACTGTAGGTTGGGATGAAATGATGCAACGATCACAAGAGATGATGGAACAATATCAAAACCAATAATTAGCATTTATTATATAAAAAAAGGCGACCAAATAATTGGTCGCCTTTTTTTATACTTTCTATTAAATTCCTTTTTGCAACTAAAACAATGCACTAGCCATAGCTCCAATAAATATCAATAAATAGATTGAAATTATAATAAGTGTAAAAATGCCCATAAATTTATAATGCGATTTAAGGTTTGTAAATGCTGCTTTAAAATCTTCATTATTAGAACTAGTTAATGCACTTTTCATTTTTCGTGAAAAATTAAACAAGTAAAAAATTGGAAAAAAGTAAACCAAGGCCAAAACCACATAAATGAGTCCGAAATAGCCCATTGAAAATCCTAAATTCTCATAAGGGTTAGCGTTACCTAAACCTGAAGCATTGCTCATTATGGCACCAAAAAAAATTCCAAAAATCACTAAAAATCCAATCCCTATAAATCCAAGTATCGATAAAAAATAAGTCCATGAGGAGGTTTCTTTTAATAATCCTTTTATGTCATCACTAACTTCTAACTCAAAACTTTCAAATGCCGATTTTTGCTCCATATTTCCTATTTTTATTTACTTTTCAAATTGTTTTAATGTTTTCACTATAATGCTCACACAATCTAATAACTGATCTTCAGTCATTACTAACGGTGGTGCAAAACGAATAATATTACCATGAGTTGGTTTGGCCAATAAACCGTTATCGCGCAATGCTAAACAAATATTCCATGCAGTATTACTTTCCTCATTATCATTTATCAGAATAGCGTTAAGCAAGCCTTTTCCTCTAACTAGGCTAACAATATTGCTGGTTTTTATGTATTTGTTCAATTCACTTCTGAATAAATCGCCTAATTTTGATGCATTTTCGGCAAGTTTTTCATCTCTCACAACTTCTAATGCTGCCATCGCAACAGCAGCTGCAACAGGATTTCCGCCAAAGGTACTACCGTGGTTTCCAGGTTTAATAACTTTCATAATATGATTATTAGCCAAAACAGCAGAAACTGGATAAACACCGCCGCTTATAGCCTTTCCAAGTATTAAAACATCTGGTTTTACATCTGGAGTATCCGAACAGTTTTTATTTTCACAAGAACAGTTCCCGCAAGTTGCCAATAAACGGCCTGTTCTAGCAATACCTGTTTGCACTTCATCAGCAATAAACAATACATTATGTTTTTCACAAAGAGTTTTGGCTTTTACTAGATAATCATCACTAGGAACATAAACACCTGCTTCGCCTTGTATAGGTTCAACGAGAAAACCAGCCACATTCGGGTTAGATTTTAAAGCCGCCTCTAAAGCATCAATATTATTATATTCAATTTTAATAAATCCTTTGGTGTAAGGGCCAAAATTTTTACGTGCTACAGGGTCATTGGAAAACGAAATTATGGTAGTAGTTCTTCCATGAAAATTATTTTCACAAACAATAATTTCAGCTTTATTTTCATCAATACCCTTCACTTCATAAGCCCATTTTCTGCAAAGTTTTAAAGCCGTTTCAACAGCTTCAGCACCAGTATTCATTGGCAAGAGCTTATCAAATCCAAAAAACTCACAAGCAAATTTCTCATACTTTCCCAATATATCGTTATGAAATGCTCTGGAAGTTAATGTTAATGTTTGTGCTTGTTGCACCATGGCATTAACAATTTTTGGGTGACAATGCCCTTGGTTTACAGCTGAATAAGCCGATAAAAAATCGTAATACTTTTTACCTTCTACATCCCAAACATACACACCTTCTCCCCTGTTTAAAACTACAGGTAACGGATGGTAATTGTGTGCACCATACTTGTTTTCTAAATCGATCGCTTGTTGCGAAGTTAATTGGTCTAAAATTGCCATTTTAAAAAAAATTTAATATTAAAAAAATGCAATTCCTTCTGTACCTTTATTCTTTCGAAGATTCGAAAAAGCAGCGTGGGAGAGAAATCATCCCTAGGAAGTGCGAAATTAATTAAAAAAAATAAAAAATGTGTCTTTTCAATAAATTATGTGTCTAATAGATAAAGATAGACTTTAAAAGAATAATACTTAACCTTAATAAATGGCAAACTACTTAGTTTTAAACTAAGTAGTTTTTTTTAATTAATGAGACATTCTACCGGACAAGGAAGACACTTGTAGTTCAAGCCGTTTTAATTCGCGCATAATGGCATTTTTATCCATTTGCATCCAAGCAAAAACTTTTAGCATGCTTACGCCTAATAGGAAAATGATGCTGCCCGTTGCCCATTTTATCATTTCGAAAGTTATTTCAGAATTGAAGAATTGAACGAGGCAATAAATGAATAATCCAAAGAATACTAAAGTCATTATATTCATCAAAATTAACAACCATTTATTCTTTCCTCGGAATAACCCAAAAATCATTTGAAGTACATTTTGCTCATCTAATTCATCATAAAATTTAGATTCTTCCTCGGTTAAGGTGTCTTTAATTAATTTATCGATACTTTCTTTATCACTTTTCATAATTTTTATGTTTTAATTTTTGTTTTAATTTTTCTCTGGCATGAAATAACCTAGATTTTACTGTTCCTGTCGGTATATTTAAAAAAGCACTAATTTCATTTAATGAATAATCTTGAACATAGAACAGTTGTATAACCGTTTGCTGTTCTGTACTTAGTGATTTTATAGTTTTTAGTAATTGCTTTTTAATTAAATCATCATTCTCAATTTCAATTGCAAGAATAGTTTGCTCTTGCTTATATGCATTGTTATGTTGTTGTTTTCTTTTTTTAGCCTTAATCCAATCTAAAGATTTTGAGTAAACAATCTGTAACGCCCAACTACCAAAACTTTCAGGCGTTTTTAATTGGTTTATTTTATTTATTATAATACTCCAAGAATCTTGAGCAATATCTTTGGCAACATCAGCATCTTTAACTATCCAATAAGCTTTTTCACAAAACGTTTTATGCCATCGTTTCACCAATTTAGTCAGCGCAATCGTATTTCCAGATTGAAATTGCCGAACCAACAAACCATCAATAGCCTTATCGTTTTTCACCTAATCTTTTTTAGAATAAACCGTAAAAACTCCACCCAAATACTCCATGTTGTATGCTTTTTTATTTCCAACGAATTGTTTTCAATCGTATCAAACGCATTTTCAATTAAAGCATCATGAAGCCATCTGATAGCCAAAACCCATTTTAACGTCGTCATAAAATTCATGGTTTTCATAATAATACTATGGGTCACTAAGGTTGTGTTGGCATTAATTTCTTCAATTTCAAACTTATGAATCCCATTAAATCCCTTCGGTTGTAGAAATTTAAAAACGATTAATCTTTCTGGAAAAAATGCTTCCACTTCATATCGAATGATTCCATGCCCCCCTTTTTCGCCAACTTTCAAACCATTTTTAAAACGCATTGGTGGCCAATTATCATTCGGCCACACTTTATCTTCCTTTTTAGATAAGGTTTTTATTAGCCTTACAACGTCTGCTTTTGGTTGGTTAATATGCCGTTTATGTATGTTTACTACGTTCATTCTACTCTAAAGACGACAAAAAATTGAAAAGGTTCATTTTATTTTAGAGGAATTTGAATTTCCTTTAAAGTTAATGGAAATAAAACAACATATATTTAATCCTATTATTATTTTTGCAGCATGTCAAGAAGAAGTAAACAGAGAAAACAAGTTTTTGAAAATGTAGAAGTTATTGATGCTGCTGCAAAAGGAAAAACAATAGCCAAAGCACCAGATGGAAAAGTAATTTTTCTATCAAATGCTGTACCTGGGGATGTGGTTGATGCACAAACGTTTAAAAAGCGTAAAGCCTATTATGAAGCAAAAGCAACCGTTTTTCATAAACTTTCAGATAAAAGAACGGAGCCTGCTTGCGACCATTTTGGAACCTGTGGCGGTTGCAAATGGCAAGATATGGGTTACGAGCATCAATTGTTTTATAAGCAAAAAGAAGTGACCAATAATTTAACTCGGATTGGGCATATTGAATTGCCTGAGGTTACGTCTATTCTTGGTTCAAAAGAACAATATTTCTACAGGAATAAAATGGAGTTCTCCTTTAGCGATAGTCGTTGGTTAACACTAGAAGAAATACAATCTGATAGAGATTTAGGCGATAAAAATGCCCTCGGATTTCATATTCCTGGGATGTGGGATAAAATCCTTGATATAAAAACTTGTCATTTACAAGCCGATCCTTCAAACGCTATTAGAAATGCTGTTAAACAGTTTGCTATTGAAAACGATTTGGAATTCTTTAATACTAGAAATCAAACGGGATTACTAAGAACCATGATGATTAGAACATCAACAACTGGCGACATTATGGTGATGATTCAGTTTTTTAAGGAAGATAAAATTAAACGGGAGTTAATACTCGATTTTATTGCAGAAACCTTTCCGCAGATAACCTCATTACAATATGTTATTAATGGAAAAGCCAATGATACTATTTACGACCAAGATGTGATTTGCTATAAAGGAAACGATCATATTTTTGAGGATATGGAAGGCTTAAGGTTTAAAATTAATGCAAAATCCTTTTACCAAACAAACTCAAACCAAGCTTTTGAACTTTATAAAATCACCAGAGATTTTGCTGGTTTAACAGGAAATGAATTGGTTTACGATTTATATACAGGTACAGGAACCATAGCTCAATTTGTAGCTAAACAAGCTAGTAAAGTTATTGGTGTAGAATCTGTTCCCGATGCTATTACTGCCGCCAAAGAAAATGCACAATTAAATAACATTAATAACGTTGAATTCTATGTTGGTGATATGAAACAGGTTTTTAATAATGAATTTATTGAAACGCACGGACAACCCGATGTTATTATTACCGATCCGCCAAGAGATGGTATGCATAAAGATGTTGTACAACAAATATTAAACATTGCACCAAAACGTGTCGTATATGTAAGTTGTAACAGCGCCACACAAGCAAGAGATTTAGCCTTAATGGATGCGCAATATAAAGTCATTAAAACCCAAGCTGTTGATATGTTTCCACAAACCTTTCATGTGGAAAATGTTGTACTTTTGGAAAGAAGATAAATTTTGATGAAAAAAATAAGCCTACTTGTTATCATTCTAATTATAGCTGGAAACTATAGTTGCGAACGCGATGATATTTGTCCGGATTCTACATCCACTACTCCAAGATTAATTATTGATTTTATTGACGCAACAGATCCTGATGTTTCTAAAAATGTGTTTGATTTAGTAGTTATTGGTGTTGATAATGAAGCCTTTATATCTGATTATTATTTTACAACTTCCAATACGGTTACTTTACCATTAAAAACAACAGATAACACGACTGAGTATATTTTAATTGAAGATGCCGAGGTGAACAATAACGGTACACCAGATGATGCTACTGATGATTATATTGACGGAAATCAAGACCGAATTATACTAAATTATAGTAGAGAGGACGTTTATGTTTCTCGAGCCTGTGGATATAAAACTATTTTTAAGAATGTAACACTCACTATTGTTAATGATGGTGATAACTGGTTGCTTTCAAGAGAGCCTTTAACTGATAACCAATCTGTAGAAGATGAGACAACAACACACTTCAACATTACGATTTAGCCTAGCTTGTATGCTGTTTTTCTGTGTGTTCGTTAATGCGCAGAAGGATAGTATTGCTAATCCAATAGATGATTCTAAAACCGTTAAACTTAAATACGGACTTCGTATAGGTGGCGATATTGGTAAACTCATTAGAACCACTCTTGACGACGATTATTCTGGTTTTGAAATTATAGCAGATTATCGCTTAAAAGAGAAACTATATGTTGCTGGAGAAATTGGTATTGAAGAAAAAAACACCATTAATGACTATTTAAACATAACCACCAAAGGAAGTTATTTAAAGGGCGGTGTAGATTTTAACATGTACCAAAACTGGTTGAACATGGATAACATGATTTATGCTGGTTTCAGAGTTGGTGCCAGTTCCTTTAGTCATGATTTAAACAGTTATACGGTTTACAGCACAGACCAATATTGGACACCCCAGCTAACATCAGATACCAAACAAGAATTTACTGGATTGACGGCATTTTGGGCAGAAAGTATGATAGGAATGAAAGCCGAAATAATGAATAACTTTTACATTGGTTTAAATTTACAATTGAAGGTATTGGCTACTGAAACCAATCCTAATAATTTTGAAAACGTATATATTCCTGGATATGGAAAAACTTATGATAGCGGCAGAATTGGTGCTGGATATAGTTACTTTTTAGCTTATAGAATTCCACTTTACAAGCGCGCTAAATAGTCTTTTAAAAAATTTATATTTGTACAAAACTTAGAATACGCGGAAATGCCAAAAAACCTATACAAAATAGCTGTCATTCAATTAAACTTGAATAACACGCCTGAAAACAATCTAAAAAAATGCATCCAATGGGTAAAAGACGCTGCCAAAAAAGGTGCAGAAGTCATCTCTTTACCCGAATTATATAGCAGTCATTATTTCTGCCAAAGTGAAGATGTTGATAATTTCGCTTACGCGGAACCACTTTATAGCACCTCATTTACAGCCTTTAGTGATTTAGCAAAAGAACTAGGCGTCGTTATTATTGTACCGTTTTTTTAAAAACGAATGGCAGGCGTATATCACAATAGCGCATATATTATTGATACCGATGGCTCTGAAGCTGGATTGTACCGAAAAATGCATATTCCAGATGATCCTCATTTTTATGAGAAATTTTATTTTACGCCTGGCGATATCGGCTTTAAATCCTTCCCTACTAAAAAAGGAAATATTGGCACTTTAATTTGTTGGGATCAATGGTATCCTGAAGCGGCAAGATTAACCGCTTTACAAGGTGCTGAAGTGTTATTTTACCCTACAGCTATTGGTTGGCATCCTCAAGAAAAAGCACAATATGGCGAAAACCAACAAGGTGCTTGGATGAACGTAATGCGAGGCCACGCGGTAGCAAATGGCATTTATGTAGCTGCAGCAAACAGAATAGGATTAGAAAAATATTTACCAAATACTTCTGGAATTGAATTTTGGGGCTCGTCGTTTATTGCAGGTCCGCAAGGTGAAATATTAGCACAAGCTTCTGTTGATAAAGAAGAAATATTGATTGCTGAAGTCGATTTAAGTCTTCAAGAAAATGTACGTCAGAATTGGCCGTTTTTACGAGATAGACGCATTGACAAATACGGAGATATTACTAAAAGAGTCATCGATTAATTATGAGTAAAAACAATTGGCGGTTTCCTGCGGAATGGGAAAAACAGCAAGGTATTTTATTATGTTTTCCTCATAATGGCAACGACTGGCCAGGAAAATACGAAGCGGTGCAATGGGCATTTGTTGAGTTTATAAAAAAAGTAGCTTTTATTGAAGAAGTGATTCTAATAGTTGCAGATGAAAAACTGAAAACCAAAGTCACTGACATGCTAACTATGGCGCATGTGAATTTAAAAAATGTGTCGTTCCTCATTCATAAAACCAACCGCAGTTGGATGCGCGATTCAGGCCCTATTATTGTAAAAAACGGTAGCACCAGAAAAGCTATGAATTTCAACTTTAATGGTTGGGCAAAATATGGCAATTATAAATTAGACAAACATGTTCCTGCGAAAGTTGCTGAATTTTTAAACATCCCATTAGAACAAGCTTTTCACAATGGCAAACCTTTTATTTTAGAAGGTGGTGCTATTGACGTAAATGGAAAAGGTACTTTAATTACTTCGGAAGAATGTTTATTACATCCAAACATCCAAGTTCGAAACAAAGGTTTTACAAAAGCAGATTACGAAACCGTTTTTAAAACCTATTTAGGAATAACTAATGTGATTTGGTTAGGCGATGGCATTGCAGGTGATGATACCCACGGCCATATAGACGATTTAGCTCGTTTTATAAACGACAACACAATTGTAACTGTAGTAGAATCAGATCCTAAAGACGCAAATTACAAGCCCCTTCAAGACAACTTAAAACGCCTTGAAGCTGCCACTTTAGAAAACGGCAAAAAACCCAATATAGTAACCTTACCAATGCCAAATCGTTTAGATTTTGATGGCATCCGAATTCCTGCGAGTTACGCCAATTTCTTGATATTAAATAAAACCGTTTTAGTACCAACCTTTAATGATGCTAACGACCGTGTTGCGCTTTACATTCTTGCCGATTGTTTTCCTGATAGAGAGATTATTGGTATTGCAGCCACCGATTTTATTTGGGGGTTTGGTACTTTACATTGTTTAAGTCAGCAAATACCTAGATAGTTATCCAAGAAAAAAACTACCCCATTTTTATCTCCGCAAAGTGCTCTATTGGGAAATTGCAAGAATTTGCAATAAAACATAAGCTATTTGCCTTAGTATGTAGTGTTTTGGCTAATTCTATTTGGGAGGCATTTTTAATTGTTACCACAGGTTTTAAGGATACTTTACTAAAATGCCCACTACCCGATGCTTCAACATTAAGGATAGCTTCGGCAGTATCGGTATAGCTTAAAACTTCAATATTGTTTTGTGAACAAACATATAAATAAGACATCATGTGGCAAGATGCCAAAGCCGTTAACAATAAATCTTCGGGGTTATAAAGTGTATCGTCACCTCTAAACGCATTTGCTGCCGAAACTTCTAAAAGTGTCTTTTTGTTGGCAATAACTACCTTATGATTTCGACTAAAACCCTTTGGGTTTTGAGTGGTTTCATTAATACCTAATTGCCAGTTTACAGTAGCTTTAAAGATGTGATTAAAAGACATAATCCAATATTTTAGATGGGTATTTTGTTATTCCGACACTTGGAGAAATCGCTTAGTATTATTCTAATGCGATTCCTGCTTTTGCAGGAAATTAATCCTTATCCATATACTTCCCCTTTTTACTGCCTTCATACATAACATACTTAACCAAACGTGCTTCTAGTTTGGCGTTAAATAAATGTATTTTTCTTGAAGGTCGCAAACCTACATGCTTTAAGGCATCGAGGTTTGAGGTAATAAACCAAGCATCGGTACCTGGATAATTTTGTTTTAGTGTATCGCCAATATGGGCATAAAACTCTTCCATATCGATATTTAAACGCTCGCCATAAGGTGGGTTAAATACCATATGAAGTTTGTTATCGCCACCTTTTTGGGTTTTAAAGAAATCTTCGTGCTTAACGTCAATAAAATCTTCTAGTTGGGCATTTTTTACGTTTTCTATAGCTTTGGAAACGGCACTTGGTGCTTTATCGTAACCTGTTATTTTATAATGGAAATCGCGGGTTTTACCAAGTAGCGATTCTTCAATTTTTTCAAAAAGTTCGACATCCCAATCTTGCCAACGCTCGAAAGCGAATTCTTTTCGCATGAGGTTTGGCGGAATGTTACAGGCTATCATAGCGGCTTCAATAAGCATGGTTCCAGAGCCACACATGGGATCCATAAAATCAGATTGTCCGTCCCAACCAGATAGCATAATTAATCCTGCTGCTAATACTTCGTTTATGGGTGCGATGTTGGTGGCGGTTTTGTAGCCTCGTTTATGGAGCGAATCTCCTGATGAATCTAGAGAAATGGTACATTTTCGCCTGTCAATATGAACGTTTATTTTCACGTCCGGGAATTTAAGATCTACGTTTGGTCGTTGTCCGTCAGTATCTCTAAATTTATCGACAATGGCATCTTTAGTTTTTTGGGCGATATAAAGCGAGTGTGTAAACAAATCTGAATGAATCGTAGCATCGATAGCCAAAGATCCTGTTGCTTTTAAATATGGCGTCCAATCCATTGCATAGATTTTATTGTATAAATCTTGCTCGCTACTAACGTTAAAAGAATGGATGGGTTTTAAGATTTTAACTGCTGTGCGCAACGCTAAATTACATTTGTACATAAACCCTTTATCTCCCACAAAAGCAACGTTTCTCACACCTGTTTTTACGTGCATGGCACCAAGTTGTGTGAGTTCGTTTGCTAATAAATCTTCAAAGCCAAAAAGTGTTTTGGCCACCATGTTGAAATTTTCTCCCATTTTTTTCGTCTAATTCCTTGCAAAAATAACGTAATTTTGCGGCAAACGTAAAGTTTATACCAGTTCTGATTTAAAAATACTAAAATAAAATACAGCAATTTTTTGAATAGGCGAAAAAGAAAGCGCAAGCATAGCCTTAGCTATGGTTAAGTTTTATTTTGAAGTATAGGTGAAAAAGGACCAATTTTAGTAAGTCTTTTTAAGTCTGAAATGGTATTATCAATAAATCCGGGTTAAGGATTGTAGTGGAAAGCCCACAGTCGCGCTTTTGAGCGTGACGAGGACTTGTAACGGAAAGCCTGACCCCCGAACATTTCTCGGGGGTAACCCCCAAAAATAACTATGACTAAAAATACAAAGACTTGGTTTACTTCTTGGTTTGACACGCCATTTTACCACATTTTATATAAGGAACGGGATGAAACGGAGGCGCATGCTTTTATGGAAAACTTATCGGAGTATTTGAATATCCCGGAGGGTGGTACTATATTAGATTTGGCTTGTGGAAAAGGACGCCATGCCTTATACTTAAACAGAATTGGGTATGATGTGACGGGTGTGGATTTGAGTGAAAACAGCATTAAGTTTGCTAAAGCGTTTGAAAACCATCGTTTAAAATTTGTTGTCCACGATATGTGTACGCCTTACCCAAAACAGTTTGATGCGGTTTTTAATTTGTTTACCAGTTTTGGATATTTCGAGGATGATGCCAATAACTTAAAAACCATAAAAGCGATAAAAGCGGAATTGAACGAATTTGGTTTTGGGGTTATTGATTTTATGAATAGTGAGTTTGTGATTGAAAATTTGGTGCCTGAAGAGGTGAAAACTGTAGATGACATTGAATTCCATTTAAAACGCTACGTGGAAGATGGATATATAATAAAAGATATTACTTTTACGGTTGATGATACATTGTATCATTTCCAGGAGCGTGTGCGAGCGTTTACTTTGGCTGATTTTGAGTTGCTTTTTGAGCAGGCTGATGTATCCCTTTTTGATATTTTTGGCGATTATAAGTTGCGTAAGTTTAATGCCAAAACATCGGAACGTTTAGTAATGATTTTTAAATAGCCAGTCGATAATAGACATTTATTTATACTCACTCTTGCGGGTCGATAATAGAAATTTAGCCTATTGTTGCTGAGTGTTTTAAAATAGTTTTATAAAAATTGAATAGTTTTTTTTGAATGAATAAGTTTCTTTTACCTTTTCTAGCGGTTGTTATTGGTTTTGTTATAGCCTTTATTACTAAAAAGCAAAAGTCTTGGAATATTAAGCTCCTACTCTCTTTTAGTGGTGCATTTTTATTGGCATTAACGCTTTTTGAATTGCTTCCTGAAGTCTACAGCCATTTAGACACCAAACTTACTGGCCTGTTTATTATGTGCGGTATTATGCTGCAAATTGTTTTGGAGTTATTCTCGAAAGGTGCGGAACACGGGCACGTTCACATTCATAAGGACGAAACAGATTTTCCTTGGTTATTGTTTATTAGTTTATGTATTCATAGTTTTTTAGAAGGGTTTTCTATTCACGACCATAACGATATGGTATATGGTGTATTGATACATAAAATTCCTATTGCAACTTTAATTACTATGTTTTTACTGCAGTCTAATTACACTAAAATAAAAGTGGGTAGTTTTTTATTGGTTTTTGCTTTAATGACCCCTTTAGGAACTTATATTGCGCATAACTCAACTTTTCTTGCCGATTACGCACATATGATAAATGCTGTGGTAATTGGTATATTTTTCCATATTTCGACCACTATTTTGTTTGAAAGTGGCGAAGGACATAAGTTTAATTTATCGAAATTTATATCGATAATATTAGGAGTTGGCGTGGCTTATTTGATTTAACTGTCATTCCTGAGAAAGCGGGAATCTCATTAATTGAAACTAAAATTATTTAAAGGATTCCCTTCTTCAAGGGAATGACAAAAAAAGCATTTGCAATGTTCTCAAAAGAAGAATCAAAACGCATAAAACAAGAATTTTGGACAAGTTTCGGGAAGTCGTTTCCACGGAAATGGGTTTTATATGATACTAAATTAAAGGGCTTAAGCTTTAAGTTTCATTTT
>NZ_JBATHX010000013.1:0-4095 GCF_049667265.1 Algibacter sp.
TAGATAACTTAAAAAGAACACTACCCTTTTTTAGAATGGATATTCGATCGTTAATTAATTTAGCGAATACATTTAAAGCGATTAATAAAAAAGCCAAACATCTTGGGCCTTTAAATATAATTAAGCATACCATAGCTGGCATATATAATGTAAATAAAATACACGTTTACCAAACTAAACCTTCTTTTAAACAGGTAAGTTTAAATGAAAACAAAATGGTTAACAAGGATCAATATGAGCATTTAATGACATATACGAAATTTTGTCCTTGGCACACTCGAAGAGATTTACTTAAAGAAGCCTTAACCAATTTTGTTAAAGGTGAATCTCTTTTTAGTGCTACTGAAAACAATGAACTAGCTTGGTTATGTTGGCTTGCCGAATCACAAAACAATATTTCTATTAAAGGTTTTTCAAAAAAAATTGACCTTGAAACTAATGCTAATATTTTGTATGATTTTTATTGTAGGGAAAAGAATTCTTTTTGCAAATATTTAGAGACCTCCTTATCTAAAATTGAAGTTGATGACTTACCTCTGTATTTGGTTTTAAATGCTTCAAATGCAATTCCTGATGACAGATTAAGAAGTTGGGACCTTAGTTTAACAAAAACCATATCCAGACATCAAATATTATGGTTTTTTCAATTTACAAGAGTTAAAAGGCCTGCCTAAATATCGTTTTTGGAACCATCAAAAAAATACAATTATCGAGCTCTTTTGTTTTCTGAACATTAAACTCGAAAAAGCTTTTCTCCTATTTTAAAATTAATTCGGTGATTACAGGAAAATGATCAGATGGATATTTTAAATCGACCATACTAGACAAAACACCATATTTTTCAACCTCTATATTTGATTTTGAAACCATAATATAGTCAATTCTTCTAGTAACAGGTTGGCTAACATTGAAACCATTAAATGTTCCGTTTGAACCAAAATTGATTTTTGCTATTGATTTAGAATCGTTCATTTTTTGATTAAGATTTGCAATTAATTCACTATTGGGTTCCACATTAAAATCACCCATCAGAACAACGGGGAAATTTTCAGGATTTAATGTTTCAATCCTTTTTAGGATAAGTTGAATTCCTTGAGTTTGTGCTTGGGCACCAACATGATCCAAATGTGTATTAAACACCCAAAATTTCTGATTGCTTTTGATTGCTGTAAACAAACCGTAGGTGCAAATTCTCGGATAAGCGGCATCCCAACCTTTAGAAATTACGTTAGGATTTTCTGAAAGCCAAAACGTGTTTTCATTTTCAACTTTTAGTTTTTGTGCATTATAAAAAATGGCTGAATATTCACCATTATTTTCACCATTTCTTCCTATTCCAATAGCGTTATAATTTTTAAAAGCGTTTTTTAAATCAAGCATTTGATTAGGAAGTGCTTCCTGAACACCTAAAACATCTGGACCGTAAAAAAGAACCTGAGAACTTAAAAAATCTTTTCTGTATGGCCATGCGTTTTCACCATCAGATTCTGTGTCCAACCTTATATTATATGTCATAACCTTTACGCTCTGACCTTCCATTTTATCATGAATATCTGTATTTATTTCACCTTTACATTTTGTTAATAAAACAATAAAACTTAATATTAAAATGGATAAAATTCTCATGTTATTAATCTTTTTTCTGGAAAACTCGAACATAATCGATTTCCATTTTTTGCGGAAAAATTGAATCGTCAATTCCTTTTTGACCCCCAAGCATACCACCAACGGCGATATTTATTTTAAGATGAAAATCTTGATCGAAAGGCCATTCATCAGTTGTTTTATGCTCATTTTGAATATGATTATAAACGGTATCATCTAATATGAAATCCATTTTTTCAGGAGTCCATTCCAACGCAAAAACATGAAAGGAGTCATACGGATTTTCAATATATGCCTTTTTTCCCTTTTGTGTACCTTTCATATGATTATAGGCTTTTGTGTGAATGGTTCCAAATATAGAATCCGATTGAAAACCTACATGCTCCATAATATCAATTTCACCACATTCAGGCCAATGCAACTCATCTTGGTTTGCACCAAGCATCCAGAACGCGGGCCACAGACCAACACCTTTGGGTAATTTTGCTCTTATTTCGACGCGTCCGTACGTCCATTCTGCAATATTTTTAGTTGTGAGACTTGGAGCAGAATATTCAGCAAATTGCCAATTGTTTTTCCATCCTTTAGCATTTTTTGAAACAAAGGCCTCATTCTTTATTTTTTCTTTGTGGGCTTCCAGAATTAACAACCCATTCTCTACTCTGCTATTTTTTAAACTATCAACATAGTATTGCTTTTCTTCGTTTCTTATAAAACCATACTCAAAAGCCCATTTGTCGCTATCTGGTTTGCCTTTATAGTTAAACTCATCGCTCCAAACTAATTCATACCCCTTGCTAATTGGACTTTTTTTTATTCTTTCAAAAGCAAGTTCGGGTTCATCAGTAGTGATGTAATCAAAATTATTGGCTAACAACCAATCTATATCTTCAGTTTCATTGGCAGTCCAAGAATTTAAAATCAACCCATTTTCTTTGGCTTCTGAAATCCATTCTGGGCGATTTTTGAATTTGTAAGTTAAATAATCTAAACCTTTAATACCATCTTCTTTTAACTGTTTAGGAGTTTTTGAACCATCCAAATACTGTGTTTTAGCATTTGGGTCTATGTCATGTATTTTCTTAAGGATTTCATAACTAAAACTAATATAACTTAATATATAAGATTCAGCCTTTAATTCCCTAACCAATTTTATGGCATTTTCAGCCATAATTAAATTTCGTCCTTCAATTTTCGACGGTTTAATTTCACAAACCAATCCTGTGGAATCATTATTTTTTAATCCTTCGGAAATATAATCTCTTAAAGTTGGAAGTATTTCGCCGTTTGGTAATTTGTATTTTGAAAGTTGCTCATAGGTAGATTCTTCAACCTCCAGACCACTATAATCAGCATCGTGAGTAACAATTAACACATTATCGGCAGTCATTCTTACATCAAATTCAGAACCCGTACATCCCAAACTTATTGCTTTTCTTAAGGATGCAATCGAGTTTTTAGGCAAATTATCCGTTTTCCATGCGCCACGATGAGCCACCACTACATTGTTAGCAAACGTGATGTTATCATTTGAAATTGTATCGCATGAACAAAAACAAAAAAGTAAAAAAATGGCTAAGAAATTGTCTCTAAAAGAAATCATATGATTTTATAGGGTTAAAATATTAAATAAAAAGATGATTTAATTTTAGCCGAGTTATTAATAAAATTAAAACCTAAGGACAGCTAACCTGCCCTTAGATTTACAAATAAACTAAACTAAACTAAATTATGCTATTAATTAATTATAGATTTAGTAACCATCATTTTGAGGATAACTGGAGCCTAATAAATCCATATCTCTTTGTGCAATTGGCCAGTTAATAAAATGCGATTGCCAGTTTGTTCTTGGGTCTTTAGATCCTAAATTATTTGGGAAATATTCACCATCACCAGCATAACTTGTAATTTGAAAATCAATAACGCTTTGCCCCATTCTTTTTAATGTAAACCAACGTTGACCTTCAAAAGCCAATTCTCTTGCACGTTCGTCTAAAATAGTTTGCTGATTTACACTTGCAACAGGTGTTGCACCCGCTCTAGTTCTAACTGCGTTAATATATGGTAATGGATCACCTGTTGATCTCATTATAGCTTCTGCAGCTATTAAATAAGTTTCTGCCAATCTGTAAACCGTAATATTACTTCTGTTTAAATAAGAGTCTGGATTATCATCTTCTTGCGCAAATTTTATACAGCAAGGATGCATTCTTTGATAGTAAGTTGTATAGTTGCTACTTGGATTAGAAAGATCTGTTATAGGTGCATAGTTATCAACTTCCTCACCAACTCTGTCACCCGAAGTGTAGTAAAATTTCAACCTGAAATAGGTGTTATCATCACGCGTATCATTAGAATCTTCAGCTAATAAACCTAATAAATACAAGTTTGGTAATATTCTAGCAAAACCTCTTCCGCCTTGCTCAATATTTGCCTCTATCCCAGAAATATTGAAGTACTGGGCAACATAATTTGCATTCATCATAGTAG
>NZ_JBATHX010000014.1:0-5309 GCF_049667265.1 Algibacter sp.
TTTTTAAATAGGTTTTACAAATTTCAATATTTTCTTCAATTGGTTCTTCAGAAAGATCAATCATATGAGAACTGAATAATGATTTTCCAGTTTCTTTATAGTGTATTTCACTAGCATCTAATAAACCGTCAATCCAAGGTAATAGTTTTTTTGCACAATGGTCAGTATGTAAAATTACTGGAACACCGTAAGCTTCAGCTAAAGTATGTACATGTTTTGCTCCAGCTATTGCTCCGGCTATCGCGGCTTTTTGCCCATCGTTATTTAAACCTTTACCTGCATTAAATTGCGCACCTCCGTTAGAGAACTGTATAATTACAGGAGCGTTTAAATCTCTTGCAGTTTCTAAAACACCGTTTATCGTGTCTGAACCTATTACATTTACCGCTGGTAAAGCATAGTTGTTTGCTTTTGCATGGTTAAAAATTGCTTGAACTTCTTTGCCTGTAGCTACTCCTGGTTTTATGTTGTGTCCCATTTTATTTAGTTAAATTTAATTTGTATTAATATGTTATCAAAAGTAATCAATTTTTCAGTAATTTGAGGTTGTTTTTTGGCTTGAAAATACTATAACTATACTAAAACGTTATAGCTTGAGTAAAAGAAAACGCTTTTAAAAAGGATAGTTAATACCTATGTTGTATACGGCATTAGCAAAATTATAGTCGTTAAACCATCTGTTTTTGTCTTGGTAAGAAGGGTCGTAAGTTTTAAATCCTACATCAAACCTGAATAAGAAAAAACTAAAATCATAACGTAAACCTATCCCCGAACCTATGGCTATGTCTTTTAGTGAGTCAAGTCCAGATAGGGTTGCTCCATCAACTTCAACATTGTCTAAAACATTCCAAATATTCCCTGCATCCACAAAAAGGGCACCGTTTAAATCGCCAAATAAATTAAATCGTTGTTCCGCACTTATAGCTATTTTAAGGTTGGCTTCATTAAATTCGTTAGTTGTTTCTGAGCTTCCTGGGCCTAAACTATAAGCCGACCAAGCTCGGTTATCGTTAGGGCCACCAGCAAAAAAACTCTTAGAAAAAGGGATACTGTTAGAGTTTCCATATGGTATGGCAATTCCAAAAAAGGCTCTTGTAGCCAGTACATTTTTTTTCCCTAAGTCCCAATGCTTAGTATATTCAAATTCTGTTTTAACATATTGGGAGTAAGCAACATTGAGAAGTTGATACCGTCCTTCACTATCTTTTTTAAGTCCCAAAAGTTTTGAGGTACTTGCTAATAAATTCCCTGCCAACTCTAATTTAAATCGGAATATTGAAAAATTGTTGTCAAATAAGTTTTTCCTATTATCCTGGGTGAAATTAAAGGCGGAAGATAGAATAAGGTTGTTTTCCGTCAGTCTGTTTTTACGTTCATTGATGCTATTTATTGTTGATAGTTGACTTGATGATATTTCGCTTGGTGTGTTACTTGTTAAGGCATAAGCTAAAAAAGCATCGGTTTCATCTGGAATTGATAGGGTTGCGTCTGAATCAATATAATTAACATCTTGAGCTATTTCATTTAATGAACTGAAAGCATTTGAATAAACATCAAAATAATTATCTGGATTTAAGTTGTTAACGTACTGTACACTAAATAAATCTAATCGATCGGTAACCTTTGTATTTGGGTACCAATTGTAGCTAAAATTCCCACTAAAGGTTTGTTTATCTAATCCAATATTAGTTTGGCTCGTAGTTGCTAACCCAATTCTAGTACTTGGCGACATGTATTTGGGTATAATATTTTCAGTATAAAAGGGTGAGAAAATTCTTGGAATAGTTAGTTTTAAATCGGCACCATATTCAATAATGTCAAAAAATGGGTCGCCTTTAATTTTAACATCATCAGAAGCGCCAATTGAAGTAATTCCTGATATTTCAAGTGTTTCTGCGCCTTTAAAAATATTTCTAATTTGTAGACTTGGGTTTAATGAAAAACCAATGGTTTGAATATTACTTTTTGAAACATCAGCGCTAAAACCAAAGTTAAACTTTTTAAGTGGTGTTAATCTAATGGTGTCACTAAGTGTATTATTTGGGTTTTCGGTAATTTCTATATTTGGATATTTAAATGTGCGTAATTCGTTTAAATATCTATAGGTTCTGGTTCGGTCTAAATCTCTAAAAATTTTTCCTGGTGATATAAAAATGGCATCGGTTAATGCCTTTGGACGATAACGCATTTTGCCATAACTATATAGTTTATAACCACCGTATAAAATAGAGTCTTGGAAAGGTTCATTTCTATTCTCAAAAGTATAATCTGTTATAATATTTACATCACTTATTGTATATGTTTTAAAAGGTACGCGAGTTAGTGAATCCAAAGTCCTTATGGCTCTATCTTGAATTGTAATCCCAATGTTTATATTTTTATTGGTACCAATGGTGTCCATTTCAAAAGTGATATAATCTTGTTTAAAATGGTAAATTCCTGAATTTCGTAATTCGTTCGATATGCGATCTCTTTCTTGAATAATATTATTTGAATTATACTGCTCACCTTTTTTTATTAAGCTGTTTTTTTGAATTTTTTTATACAAGGAGTCAACAATAGGAGATTTTACAGTTTTTGTAATAGAATCAATTAAAAATGCTTGACCTGTTTTTACATTGTATGTTACTGAGGCACGTTTATTGTCTTTGTTTTCTATATCATAATTAGCATTAACATCAAACCAACCCTTGTTTACATAATAATCTTCAAGTCGTTTTAGGGAACGTTTTGTTCTTTCCTCGTCAACAATGGTAGGCGCTTCACCAGTATTTTTAAGCCAATTATTAAAACCCTTTCTAGATTGAATGTCTTTATCTAATTGCTTTTTAGATAAAAGTTTAGTCTTCCAAGCCAGTTTTTTTGGTTTATTGTAAATTTTGGCTTCGAAAATGGAATCAATATTT
Organism: Algibacter sp.; assembly: GCF_049667265.1. Lineage (GTDB taxonomy): Bacteria > Bacteroidota > Bacteroidia > Flavobacteriales > Flavobacteriaceae > Algibacter_B. The sequence continues at coordinate 2,907 of NZ_JBATHX010000014.1, forward strand.
GGACGCGCCAAATTGTACATATGCAATCTTAATGGAAAACCAAGTATTCTTCTATTAGGTCTTTGATATAAAAGGTTATTTAAAATTTCAGTATTATTTTTTTCTTCATTAATAATTATTGACGTCTTATCTAATAAATGCTCATTATTGGGAACTCTTTTTACAGCATTGCACGAGTATAATGTGCTTGCAAGCAGAATAATTATAAATATATTTGATAATTGATTTTTCAAATGAAATTATAGTTAATTTATTTTTTAGACTTTAAAAGAGCACAGTATTTGTAAGTTTGTAATATAAATGACGATAACCGATTCAAAAATACATTAATTTAAAAATAAAGCATAGCCTTAGTTATGGTTTCTTTTTTCAAATAAAAAAGAAAGGCAAAATGGGTGTTTTGTTGCAGTAGTTTCAATTGATTAATGGTATTAACCTAAAAATTAAAAATGCTTCCTAAAAGTCAAATAAAATTAATAACGAGTTTAAAGCAAAAAAAATATAGACAGCAGCATGGTTTTTTTGTTGTTGAAGGTGTAAAAACTATAACTGAGTTTTTACAATCTAATTTAAAGCTTTACAAATTATATACAACAGAATCTTTCAATATTGATGCCAAAGATGAAACGCTAATTTCTGATGCTGATTTAAAAAGAATAAGTTTTTTAAAAACACCTAATAAGGCTTTGGCTGTTTTTAAAATTCCTGAATCTAATGCTATTGATATTTCTGGACTCATAGTGGCACTTGATGCTATAAGAGACCCTGGGAATTTAGGAACCATTATTAGATTATGCGATTGGTTTGGGGTTAAGGAATTGGTTTGTAGTAAGGAAACTGTCGATTGTTTTAACCCCAAGGTTATTCAGGCTACCATGGGTTCAATCACAAGAGTTAATATTAATTATGTTGATTTACCCTCTTTTTTAAAAGAAAGTAAATTACCTGTTTTTGGTGCGTTTATGGAAGGTGAAAATGTTTATAGCAAAAAACTACCTGAAAGCGGGGTTTTAGTAATGGGAAACGAGGCTAATGGTGTTTCAAAAGAAGCGGAAGCAGTTATTACAGAAAAGATATCTATTCCAAGATTTGGAAATCTAAAAGCTACTGAAAGTTTAAACGTGGCAACTGCAACTGCCATTTTGTTGAGCGAATTTAGAAGGTAGTTAATTGTAAAGTTGAGTGGCGTTTATTTGTTAGCTAATTATTCGACTTTACAACAAACAACTATACAACAGACATTTATTGAAAAGTAAAATTAACAAAGACACCACGCGTTTGCATACTTGCAATATTTGAAGTCCATGGGCTATTAGGATCTTCATCTCTTATCAATTCATCATTTATACCAAATAAACCACGAATCGATGGTGTAAATTTAAAATTATACAAATAGAAATCTATTCCAAATCCTAATTCATAAAAAACAGAGTTTTTAGTAGTTCTGAATTGTCCATTTTTATTGTCTTCTGGATTATCTTCATTGCTCGATAGATTTAGCGCCGTTGAAAAACCACCTACAATAAATGGCTTAAAATTGTTGATTCGTTTTGTCGAAAGTTTAACCAAAAGCGGAATGTGGATATATGTGGATTTTACTTCTCTAACTAAGTCTGAGGCTTTTGTATCTGGAACACCTTGAAACCATTCTTGACTATAATATAGCTCTCTGGTAGTAATTAATAAACCCGGTTCCAATCGTACATCAATAAAATCGTTAACTCTTAAATTTCCGATTAATCCAACGCTAAAACCTGGGCTTTTCTTTACATAAACATCGCGTAAATCTTCATGGTAATCAAAGTTGAAGTCATAGCTGTTAATTCCTAAAAAATAGCCCCAACGTAAAATGTTATTGTCAGTAGAACCTCGTCCTTGGTTGGCATCATAACTCACTTTTTCCTTTTTAAAAAGCTGAGCATGGGAAGTTTCAACGATGAAAAAAAATGATAATAGGGCAAATAGATACTTCATAAAGTTACTTAGACGATTTATATATTGTAGCCACACCAAAAGTTTGTGGAAAATCTTCAACATTAATAAACCCAATATTACGTAAAATATTGTTTAAAGCTTCTCCAAAAGGAAAAGTTGATGCAGACTCACATAAATATTTATAAGCACTTCTATCTTTAGAAAAAACTTTTCCAATTAGCGGTAAAATGTTTTTAGTGTAGAAATTATAGCCTTGCTTATAGGGTGATTTGGTTGGCATGGAGGTTTCTAAAATCACGAAAGTGCCCTTTGGTTTTAGTACTCTGTAAATTTCTTTTAAACCAATTTCAAGCGTTTCAAAGTTTCTTACCCCAAATGCAACTGTAATAGCGTCAAATGAATTATCATCAAAAGGCATGTTTTCAGAATCTCCTAAAATCATGTCTATTTTTGTTTCTAGACCTTTCT
>NZ_JBATHX010000015.1:0-1744 GCF_049667265.1 Algibacter sp.
AGGATTGTGAAACAACGACTCCCATTATAATAAATTAGCTAGCGATTTTGTAAGAGCCTTTCTGTGATACTTTTGCAAGCCTATTGGATGTGATTGCAATGAGTTATTTTGAAACGACTTATAATGCACCAAGATAATTCTTTTTAACGAGTCATAATCGTTGTAATTAAAGTAGTTTCCGGTATTGGTTTCTTCCATTATTTTTTCAACATCTGAACCATTTGGACCCATAGCAATTATTGGCCGGTTAGAAATCATGTATTCAAATAATTTTCCTGGGATGATGCATTTGGTATCTTCAGAATCTATTTCAACTAACAGTAAAATTTGAGATTTTTTTGAAACCTAATAGCTTCTTTATGCGACACATAACCAACATTATTTACATAATCACTTAACTTAAAATTACTAATAGAATTTAATACATTTTCGCTTACTGAACCAATTAAATTAAGTTGGAAATCATTTGAGAAATCAGCATTTTCATTTATCAATTCACTTAAAACTTGCCACAAATTTTCTGGATTTCGTTTTGACAATAAGGAACCAATATGAGATAAAGTGAATTTAGAATCCATTTTAAAATCAACCGTTTTTTCATCATCATAACCATTTGTGATAACCTCAATAGGCTTATTTGTTATTTGCTGAAATTCTTTTTTGGTTGTGAAACTGGTTACTATTATTTCATCTGAAGCATTTAAAACCTGTTTTTCTAAGTCTTTATGTTTTGCTTTTGAACCTGAGGTTAACCTTAATTGTTTATGATAGCCAATGGTAGTCCACGGATCTCTGAAATCTGCCAACCAATTCACTCCTAGTTGTTGTTTTAATTGAAGCCCAATAAGATGCACGCTATGCGGTGGACCTGTGGTAATAATAGTTTCGATTTTTTCTTTTTGAATAAAATCTAAAAGAAAGGCAACAGAAGGTTTTACCCAGCCCTTTCTTGCATCAGGAATAAAAAAGTTACCACGAACAAAAAGCATGGCTTTCTCAATGATAGATTGCTTTTTTGAATCTGAAATAATCCCTTTGCTAATAGTTTTAGACGATTTTTTAGAAAGAAAACCTGCCCATTTATAAGGTTCGTTAATGGGTTGTTTAATAATAGTTACGTCTTTTAAAACCTCAGAAACCAAACTTTCATCAACAATAGGATAACTAGGGTTTTCAGGAATAAAAACAATAGGATCAATATTAAATTCTGGTAAATATTTAACAAACTTCAGCCAGCGCTGAACTCCCGGACCTCCTGCAGGTGGCCAATAATAAGTAATTATGAGTACCCGTTTTTTATTCATCCTTTCTTTTGAACTCATAAAACAATCCGCCAATTAACAACAAACAGAGTAAAATAGAACTCGCTAAAGTAATCTTGCTCCCTGTTTTAACGACATCTGGATCAAACTTAAATTCTATAGTATGATTTCCTGCGGGAATTGGCATTCCTCGTAAAATATAATTTACAGGAAGGTGAATTGCTGGCGAACCATCAATGGAGACTTTCCATCCATTTTTATAATAGATTTCAGAAAATACCGCAAAACCATCATGACTATTTTTTGATTCATATTTCAAATAATTCGGAGTCATTTCTTTTAATGAAATAGATGCCAGAGAATCAACTACATAACGACTAGATATATTTTCACGCATGGAGTAATCGTTAGGCTCATAAATAGCGGTTGTAGTAGTGTTTAAGCTATCTAATGCTAAAATAGCTTCATCAGCAGATGCAACT
>NZ_JBATHX010000016.1:0-7173 GCF_049667265.1 Algibacter sp.
GTTCAGATGTTGAAAAAATAATGGAAGAAACCAATACCGGAAACTACTTTAATTACAACGATTATGACTCGTTAAAAAGAATTATCTTGGTGCATTATAAGTCGTTTCAAAATAACTCCTTGCAATCACATCCAATAGGCTTGCAAAAGTATCACAGAAAGGCACTTACAAAATCGCTAGCTAATTTATTATAATGGGAGTCGTTGTTTCACAATCCTTTAAAAATATTATATCAACCTATTTAGGATTTTTTATAGGTGCTATTAATACGCTTTTTCTTTATACAGAATTTCTTAGCGATGAGTATTACGGCATGGTGGGTTATATGTTATCTCTGGCCACGGTTATTATGCCACTAATGGCTTTTGGGGTAAACAATACCTTGGTAAAATTTTATTCTACATTTAAAACTAGAGTTTCATTAAATAGTTTTTTAACGCTTATGTTGGTGTTGCCAATTTGCATAATTTTTCCATTGGTAATAATTACCCATGTTAGTTATGATACTATTGCAGGTTTTCTATCAAAGAAAAATGCGATAATAGAAGGTTATTTATGGCACACCGTAATTATAGCTATTGCCTTAGCATATTTTGAGGTGTTTTTTGCATGGGCAAAAGTGCAAATGCAAACGGTTTTCGGTAATTTTATGAAAGAGGTATTTCATAGAGTTGGTGCTATGATATTACTATTCTTACTGCATTTTGATGTTATAAATTTAGAACAGTTTATGCAAGGCCTTGTGGTGGTTTATGTATTAAGAATGTTAGTAATGAAAATATATGCTTTTAGTTTAAAGTTTCCTGTAATTATTTTTAAGCGTGTGCCGAATTTGCGAAACATTTTAAAATATTCTTTTTTAATCATTATTGCAGGATCCATTGCAACCATTCTATTAGATGTCGATAAAGTGATGCTTGGGCAATATATTGATATTAAAGAGATTGCCTATTATAACGTTGCTATTTTTATAGCTGCTGTAATTGCGGTTCCTCAGCGTGCTATGCATCAAATATTATTGCCATTATCAGCTAAATATTTAAATGAAAGAGATTTTCCTGCATTAAAAGATTTATACAAACGAAGTTCCTTAAATTTATATATAGTTGGTGGTTTTATATTCCTGTTAATCGTTTTGAATATCAATCAACTTTATCACATTATCCCTAAAGAATTTAGCGGGGGATTATTTGTGGTGTTTATGATAAGCTTTACAAAGCTTTATGATAATGCTTTAGGTAACAACAATGCCATATTATTTAATAGCGATTATTACCGAATGGTACTAGTTATGGGCGTTATTCTAGTCATTTTAATGGTGTTATTGAATATGTTTTTTATTCCCATTTTCGGAATTAATGGCGCGGGAATAGCTACGTTTTTGGCGGTTTTTATTTATAATTCAATTAAGCTGTTTTTTGTATATAAAAAGTTTAAGATGCTTCCTTTTACAATGGCCACAATTAAAATTAGCGCGCTTTTATTATTAAGTGTATTGGTATTTTACTTCTGGGACTTTCCGTTTCATCCAATTACTAATATTGTTTTAAAATCAATGCTAATAGCTGTAATTTATGGGTTTGCAGTATTTCGTTTTAATTTTTCTGAAGATATTTCGATACTTATTAAGAAGTATTTGAAACTGAAGTAGTTTTTTACTTCCCCAAAGGCAAGAATGTAAAAAAATGTAGTAAAACGAAAAACCCTACGGTGCTGCTTTGAGGCATACATTGCGTAGGGATTTTCTAACTAACCAACCAAAATTGTTACGATCGTCTTCTTGTTGAAGTTGTCGATCTTGTATTGTTGCTAGAACTACTTTTACTCTGTGTAGCTCTGGTTGTTCTTGTTTGTGTAGGCTTAGAAACGGTGCGTGTTTGCATGGTTCTAGGCTTACTAACAGTACGTTGAGCTACTTGCGTATTTCTAGTATTATTATTTTTGTTATTATTATATGTACGAGTATTTGAGCTGTTTGGTTTTTGAACCGTTCTAGTTTTTTGTTCAGTTCTTACCTGATTGTTTCTTGTACTCGTTCTATTATTACTGGTATTAACGTTTCCCGAAGTTCTTCTAGTATTATTTACTTCAGAATTATTTCCAGAAGTTGTTCTTCTTGTGCTCGTATTTCCGTTTCTAGTCGTTTCTCTGTTCACAGTCGGAGATGTTGATCTTCTTGTATTATTTACGGTACTATTATCTCTTCTTGTTGTCGTGTTGTTTTGAGCAACAGTTCTTCTTGAGTTTGCGCTTCTATTAACTTGGGTTACATTTCTTTTACTTCTGTTTACGGTAGCATAGCTGCTGTTTCTAGAAATTTCATTTCCTCTTCTGCTAGCAATAGCAGTTCTTGGTCTGTAATTGTTTTGAAACGCTCTGTTGTATGTATAACGAACAGGGTTGTAAAACTGTCTGTAAGGCCTGTTGTAAACTACGCAGTAATCATATGCTGGAGCACTATAATATCGGTGCCACGGTCTGTAAACATAACCTCTGTTATAGATGTTTATAAATCCAGTATAGTGAGAGTATACGTTGTTTCTATAGTACACATTTAATCCTCCAATTCGGTTTATGTACCCAAAGTTGTTATAATAGATGTTCACATTTCCAGCTTGACTAATACGTCCGTAATAATCATAATAAATTGGAATGTTTTCAATTTGAATAATGGCTCCAAATTCATCATATTGAACATATGCATCATAGTTGTAACCAGAGTTGAAACTTATATTTACATTTCTAGTATTAACATTAACACCAAAGCGTGAATTGTTTCCGACAATATTAAAATCGAATTGACCATCTCTAAATACAGAAAACTCAATACCGTCTACATTAAATATGAATGAGTTACTATATCCTCCATAATAAGTTGATGTTGCGTTAGCGTTTATTTCGCTATTGTTTGTGTTTGCGTTTACAGAAAATCCTGTAAGGATTAAACCTGCTAATAAGAATATAAACTTTTTCATAATTGTAAATTTTAAGGGTTACTGTTATAGTAATTACAAACAGCGTGCCAAAAAAGACAAGTATGCTTTGAAGCCTTGTGTTTACTGTAAAAATAGTTGCTATTTTTTTTTAAACTGAAAAGGTTTATGTTGTTTTTGAAAGAATATTTCGCGAACTTCGTTTAATATTTATAAAAATGAGAACTATGACTTTAAAAAATATTACGAGTCTTGTTTTAATGACCATAACTTTAATAGCTTGTTATTCTCCTGGATATATATCTGGAAAAATTGAAGGTGTAGAAAATAAAAATATTAGTGTTTATCTCATTGAGCCAGGAGTTTTAAAAGAAGTTTCTGCTTCTTATTTTGGTAAAGTCTTAGATTCTGCATTAGTGAATTCGGATGGTAGTTTTGAGTTTCGTAACTCGCCAAAAACCAAAGAACCTATATTGCTAGAATTAGCTATACAGTCTTCTGGAAAGGCTCCTAATTATTTGCAAACCGATGATTTGAGTGAGGCTAATTTTATGCCTGTTTTATGGCAATTAGGTGATCGTATTCAAATCACAGCAAAATTCAATGAATTTCAAAAAAGTTTTTCAATTAAAAACCCTTCAGAAATAAATAGAGCTTTGTTAGATTTAAGAGATATCAATCAGAACGCTTATAAAACCTTTCTTAAAGGAAAGTCTTGGCAATTAGATGAAGGTGATCAATTGATGGAAAAAGAACATGCTATTTTGCAATACCAGAAGGAGTTAATAAAATTTGCAGATAGTGTGCCGTATCTTATGCCAGCTCTAGTGGCGCTACGATGGGTAAGTCCAGCGAATAATTACGAGCGTGTGCCCGAATTTTTGGTAAATCAATGTGATAAATGGAAACAACAACAACCTAATCATTCGTGGGTAAAACAGTTGTGTAAAGATAGTGAGTCTTCTAATTTACCTGTTTTAATTGGCGATGTGTTTCCAAACCTTAAGCTTCCTTTGATTACTAAGGATACACTTTCTATTAAAGAGCAATTGGGTAATAAGCTTACTATTATAGATTTGTGGGCTTCTTGGTGTGCGCCTTGCAGAAAGGAAAACCGAGATTTTTTAGTGCCTATTTGGGATAAATATCATGATAAAGGGTTGCAAATTGTAGCTTATGGTTTAGAAAGCGATGATTCTGCTTGGAAAGCAGCTGTGGAGAAAGATGGAGCTAATCGATGGTTGCAAGCTTCAGATCTTCAAGGAGATGATGCATCTTTCTTAAAAAAAATACGTATTCAGACCATTCCTGCTAATTTTATTCTTGATGATAAGGGAGTAGTTGTAGCTAAAAATATTCATGGAAAATCTTTGACCGATTGGGTTGAAAATTACATGAACAAAAACTAGTAACTAATGTTAATGCAATTAGAGTTGACTCTCGGGTGTTATGAACGATTGGTGAATAACAAAAAACCTCAAAGTCATTACAACTTTGAGGTTTTCATTTCTAACTAACTAATCTCAAAAAATTATCTTTTGTTTTTCTTTTGTTTTTTCACTTTACCATTTTGTTTATAATAGTAGTAGTTATCATCGTCATCATAATGGTTGTTGTCTCTATCATTATCAGTTCTTATTTGATAATTATTGTTACGATTAAATCTATTTACAGAACCTCTGGTGTTTATAATTTCTCCCCAACGGTTATAAGTAACTCGTAATCCGCCAACTTGGTTTACTGTTGCATTTCTACCTCGACTATAATTTATAAATACAGAACCTACGCGTGTAATGTTTCCGTTTCTATCATAATTTAAATACACGTTTCCAATTCGTCTTACTGTTCCATCTCTATCACGAGAAATTGAAACCCCTTTGTTTGGGTAACGATTAGAAGTGTATTGTGTATTTGAATTCGGGCCTCTGTGATTAACATTTATAGAACTTCGTCTAGAATTGTTTCTATAATAATCATCATCGTAAAAACCATTATTTGTTTTAGTATTGAAATCAAAACTTCCATCAGGGAAAATAAAGAACTCAACACCACGCTCCTCAAACATTATAGGCTGGGCGAAGCGATAGTTTTTCTTTTTTTCTAACTTTATTTGTGGTTTTGGGTTGTTTAGTTCCGTTGCGGATGCAGTTGTTAATCCTATCAACAAACTTGCACAAACTAGTAATAATCTTTTCATAATCTTAGGATTTTCATTTTGCCTACTCTTTAGCTTTTCGGCTTACGCTTATTGCATAGTAGGTTTCAATTTGCGTGCCAAGAAAATAACGTATAAACCGAATTAACGTAACATTAACAAGGGTATAACTTGTAAGCGATTGATTTTCAATTGATTTAGAAATCATAAAACATGAGAAATTTTTGTTGCATTTGATTATGAGATGTCTCAATCGTACTCCATTTGGAAATTACCATTCACTTTGGCGCTAATTAGTTTTATAGAAATGATTACTTTTATAGAAACCAATCATTTTAAATGAAAACCAATAAAGAAAATTGTAAAAATTGTGAAAAGCAGTTTGATGATAGTTTTAAGTTTTGTCCGCATTGTGGACAACAAGCTAAAGATGAACTAACGGTTAGATTGCTGTTTTATAACACGATAAGTAATTATTTTTCTTTTGATGCTCGATTTTTTAAAAGTTTTCTTCCTTTATTATTTAAACCAGGTTATTTAGCAAGTAAGTTTATTGAAGGTAAGCGCTTGTTGTATTTGCATCCGGCGCAAATGTATTTGTTTATTGCCGTGGTGTTTTTCTTTTTGTTTTCGTTTATACAGAGAAATACAGTACAGGCAATTGATGAAAGTTTGGCTAAAACTTTAAAAAAAGAAAGTATTGTCGAAAAGATAGAAGACGCTCATGTTAGAGATTCCATTAAAGCCATTCAAGCTTTTAAAAAGAAAGAGGAAGATTCTATTGCTAGACATGAAATTAGAAAAGCTTTAGAGGAAAATAAGTTTATTCATGGTTTTTCTGATGCTAAAATTGATTCGTTGGTAAATGCAGATGATTTTAGGAAAAACGACATCGCAAGCTTTGATTTTAACACCAAATCTGTCGATTCTTTAATTGCCTTGGATGCTCCTGATGACGATATTTATAAAGACATGGGGATGCCAGATGAGGCTGGATGGTTAAAAAGGAAATTGTACAAACAGGCTTTAAGGTTTTATAAATCGAGACAGGGCGGAAGCATTCTTCAAACATTTTATGACACCATTCCAATTGCGATGTTTTTCTTATTGCCAATTTTTGCTTTGATTTTAAAAATATTATACAGAAAACATGGCTTATATGCACACCATTTGGTGTTTAGCTTTTACTTTTTCTCATTTTTATTTACTGTGTTTAGTATAGTTATTGGCTTGAACTTTATTTTAGATATCCCAGATTGGATAGATTGGTTAATCGTATTTTCCACCTTTGTTTACTTGTATTTTGCGCTAAAACGTTTTTATCAGCAAGGAAAGTTTAAAACTTTTTTTAAGGCTAGTGTCACGTCATTTCTATTTTTGTTGTTTGTGGCGCCGTTAACAACAATAATTTTAGGAGTTTTTGCTTTTTTGTTTTACTAATGTATAAAATTTAGTTTGATGTTTCTTGATTGTTGGGTTTGCGTTAGGGATTGCAGCGGATAGCCCACAGCCCGACGCAGGAGGTGCGAGGACTTGCAAAGGAAAGCCCGACGACGACCTTAGGAGGCGTAACCTGCCTGCCGGCAGGCAGGCGCCCAAATAATTATAATAAATTTAAAGTTTATCCTTTAAATACTTTCCTGTTTCCGACGTTTTAACCTTCACGATGTCTTCGGGAGTTCCTGAAGCGACAAGGTTTCCGCCTTTTTCGCCGCCCGTTGGCCCTAGGTCAATAATGTAATCGGCACACTTTATTAAATCGATATTATGTTCTACAACTATGATGGAATGGCCCTTGGTAATTAAAGCATTAAACGATTTTAATAATTTTTGAATGTCGTGAAAATGCAAACCAGTTGTAGGCTCATCAAAAATGAAAAGTGCTTTTTCTTTATTGTTTCCTTTTCCTAAAAATGAAGCGAGTTTAATACGCTGTGCTTCACCACCAGAAAGGGTAGAGGATGATTGCCCTAAAGTTACGTAGCCTAAACCAACATCTTGAAGCGGTTGCAATTTCCCTTGAATCTTAGTTTGCTTGTAGGTTTTGAAAAAATCTATGGCATCATCAATCGTCATGTTAAGAAT
>NZ_JBATHX010000017.1:0-6033 GCF_049667265.1 Algibacter sp.
TTTATGGAGAATGCAAAAATGGCATAATCTAAAATAACTTCAAAAAACGTGGTTTGAATGGCTTGGTTACTAGCGGTCATGGCCGGAATTAATTCAAACACACCAACAATAATTACACTTAAAGCAACAAGAAGCGAGATGACTATGTTTCCAATTAAAAGCGTGCGTTTTAAATAAGTCGCATACACATAAAGTAAAACAGAGATCATTACAAACAATGAAAAGAAAGGCGCTTTACCAACACGATGCGAAATGTAAAATCCAACGCCAACACCAATTAAATTAAAGACTATAAAAAGATTGTAAGCTGTTTTTTCTGAAATAGATTTACCGATAATAACCTTGTTCGGCCTGTTTATTAAATCGGTTTCAACATCATAAATATCGTTAATAATATTTCCCGCTGCTGCAATACAAAGGGTTGCTATAATTAAAAGTGATATCCCAAAACCATCTAAACTTGTTTGCACCCCAAAAGGTTCTAACAAAGCATATTTAATAAGTAATTGCACTAACGCAATCATTAATAAATTTTTAAAACGGATGAGGTTAAAAATGCTGGGCATTTAGTTAAAAGTTAAAAGTGAATAATTAAAAGTGGCCATGAATTCATGAATAATTATTTTTTAGCCAACAGTTATCAATCATTTTTAGCACTAAAATTACCGTTCCATTTACTTTGAACTTTTAAAACTTGTTCAATCACATCTCTAACGGCACCTTTACCACCTTTTTTATGCGATATGTATTTCGAAATACCTTTTATTTCCGGAACAGCATCTTGCGGACAACAAGGCAACCCAATAATTTTCATTACTGGAAAATCAGGAATGTCATCGCCCATGTACAACACGTTTTCAGACTTAATTTTCATTTTACTTAAGTATACATTAAACTGTTCAAGTTTATTATGAGCCCCCAAATAAACATCAGAAATTCCCAAGCCAGTCAGTCTAGTGCGAACACCTTCGTTTGTGCCTCCAGAAATAACACACACATTAAACCCTTTATCAACGGCTGTTTTTAATGCATAACCATCCTTAATATTCATTGTGCGAAGCAGTTCACCACTCGTGGTAATGCTTACAGAACCATCTGTTAGTACGCCATCAAAATCAAAAATAAATGTACTAATATGCTCTAAATATTCCTTATAACTTTTTTCTTCCATGAGTACGTTGTATAGATTCCGTAAGCAGTTTATAAACTGCTTTATGATGCTCGTTTTCTAATTGTTTTAAATGTTTTTTAATCGTTTTTTTATCGTTGCGTTTCGCCGGCCCTGTTTGTGCTTTAAAAGGCGACATATCCTGAATTTTATTCGCCGTTTCTAAAATTAAAGGTTTTAGTAAATCGAATTCGGCACCTTCACTTTCCGTAATTTCATGTCCAATTCTGTATAATTGATTCGTAAAATTGTTCACAAAAACCGCCGCTAAATGCAGCACACGCCTTTGGTCGCTATTAATTCGTTTTATTGGGCTGCCTAAACTTTTAGCAAGCTTTTTCAAAATCGGGAAACATGCTTTATCAATCGTTTCAATACAAATTGGCACATTTGCAAAATCCAATTCGGCAGCTTTGCTAAAACTCTGTAAGGGGTATAAAACGCCACGTTTCAGTTTCATATCCAAATCGTAAACACTTGCGCTTCCAGAAGTATGCACCACCAATTTATCATCAAAAGGCAATTGGCTCGAAAGTTCCGAAATCACATCATCACTCACCGCAATAATATAAACATCAGCGTCCTTCAAAGCCTTTAAATCATCGGTAATAGCAACCAAATGGTTATAAGGTTTAATCGCGGCCAAACTCCTGTTATACCATTGTACCACCGAAACTTCGTCTGTTTTTTCAAACCCTTTAAATAAATGAGTGGCCACATTGCCAGCACCTAAAATTACTACTGAAATCATGCTGCTAAAATACTAATGAATTATCAAATTCAGCCACAGAATTATTAATTTTTGGGCGCAACCCGAAAAGGGTCGGGCTATCCATTCCAAGTCCTCGCACCTCCTTCGTCGGGCTGTGGGCTTTCCATTACTATCCCTTGCGCGCTAGCTGCCGACTATAGTATTTAGAAGCAGTTTTTAGTTTTAGTCTTAAATGGCTGTGAAAAACTTCTTTTTATTTGTAAATGGCTATGAAAACTCCGTAAAAACCCGTCTAGTAATTTTAAAATAGCCTAATTTTGTAATCCATGAAAAACGATATTCGAACCCGAGAAGATGTATTCCTATTAGTGACTTCATTTTATAAAAAAGTGAGAGCCGATAAAGTTTTAGGCCCTTTTTTTAACGAAGCTATAAAAGATTGGGATGCGCATCTAGACCGATTAACAACATTCTGGGAGACGAGTTTATTCATGACCCGAAAGCTAGAACACAAATATAAAGGCGACCCGTTACAAGCTCACGTAAAAGTGGATAATGAAAATAACAACAGCATTACAGAATTACACTTTGGGTTGTGGCTTAACCTTTGGTTTGAAACCCTCAATGAACTTTTTGAAGGTGAAACTACCGAAAACGCCAAACGTCGCGCCAGAAAAATGGGATCGTTTTTATATTTAAAAATATTTGAAGCGAGGAGTAATTAGTAAGCAGTTTTCAGTAGGCAGTATTTAGTTATCGGTCTTCCGTCTTCATGCTTCCAACTTCCAACTTCTTGCTTCCAACTTTTACAACACTTTAACACTTCCAAATAAACATTATTCCTTAAATTTGCCAAACCTTAAAAAAAGGTTCTGATTATGCAAAAAAAGCTCGCCAATATTTTCTTTTCAACTAGACTTACTGCTGTTTTATTTATTGCTTTTGCTGTGGCCATGGCAACAGGAACAATTTTAGATTCCGGTCAAGAAACTTCGCCAACGCCTTACACCAGAAATTTAATTTATAACGCCTGGTGGTTCGAAGCCATTATGGTATTTTTTATTATTAATTTTACTGGGAATGTGTTCAGGTTTAGGTTATATAAAAAGGAAAAGTGGGCAACATTTATTCTGCATTTATCATTCATATTCATTTTGTTAGGAGCATTTATAACACGTTATGCTAGTTTTGAAGGTATGATGGCCATTAGAGAAGGCGCAACCGAAAATTCGTTTCTTTCACAAAAAACATATATAACAACTTATATTGACGGCAATTATGAAATTGATGGTGTACCACAACGTTTACCAATTCAGAACGAAGTTGATTTCTCAGGACGTTTAGAAAACGATTTTAAGGTAGATACAAAATATGGTGAGCAACCCGTAACTATCGAATTAGAGAAGTTTATAGTTGGCGCCGAAGAGGATGTTATTCCGAATAAAAATGGTGAGGAATATTTAAAGCTTGTTGAAGCAGGAGCCAATGGTGCTCATAATCACTTTTTGAAAGTTGGAGAACAAGCCAGTATCCATAATGTCATTTTTACATTAAATAATCCGGCAAAAGGCGCTATTAATATAAATTACAAAGATGGTGATTTAACAATTGATTCTCCTTTTGATGGGACTTATATGACTATGGCTACCCAAGCCCAAGGTGTTTTGGTTAAAGATAGTTTGCAACCTTTAATATTGCGTTCGCTTTATAAAATTGGTAACATGCAAATGGTTTTTCCAAAACCCGTAATAAAAGGGGTTTTTGATGTGGTTCAGAAATCGCAACTATTAAAAAACGATGAAGATGGCGTGGTTTTAAACGTTACAACAAATGGCGAAACCCAACGTGTTGGTTTATTAGGTGGAAAAGGTTCTAACAGTAGTTTTAAACAAGTAAAAATTGGCGGATTGGATTTTGCTTTTAAATATGGTTCTAAGGTTTTAGAATTACCATTCTCATTAAAACTTAACGATTTTGAAGCCGAACGCTATCCAGGAACAGAGCGTGGCTATTCAGCATATTCAAGTGAAGTGACTGTTATTGATGAAAGAAGCGAAAATTATGATTATAAAATATTTATGAATAATATTTTAGATCATGATGGTTACCGATTTTTTCAATCGGGTTTTGATCCAGATGAAAAAGGCACAATTCTTTCTGTAAACCATGATTATTGGGGTACTTTGATTACCTATATTGGGTATTTTATGTTGTATTTTGGGTTAATGGCTATTCTGTTTTCGAAACATTCTCGTTTTGGTGATTTAAAAATACAGCTAGAAAAAGTGAAGGCAAAAAAAGAAAAACTGCTTACCATTTTAGTGTTGTGTTTTAGTTTAAATGCCATGTCTCAAGAACATCATGAGGGCGACGGCCATGACCATTCACAACCAACAAAATCGCAAATAGATTCTTTACTTAAAGCAAATATTGCGCCTAAAGCGCATGCCGATAAATTTGGACATTTAGTGATTCAGGATTTAAGCGGACGCATGATGCCTGTGAATACCTATGCTTCAGAAATGCTTCGAAAATTAAGTAAAGATGATACTTATGAGGGTATGGATGCCAATCAGGTGTTTTTATCTATTCAGGAGAGCCCGATGCTTTGGTATAACGTGCCAATTATTTACTTGAAACTTAAAAAAGGCGATTCTATTAGAAAACTTATTGGGGCTAAAATGGATGCTAAATATGTACCACTTGCCGATTTCTTTACTGATAGGGGCGACTATATTTTAGCGCCATATCTGGATGAAGCTTATAAAGCACCAGTACCTAACGGATTTCAAAAGGAGTTTAAGGAAACCGACCAACGGGTTAATTTATTATACAACACCATTGAAGGGATGTCTTTAAAGATTTTCCCGATACCTAATGATGATAATAACAAGTGGATTTCAAATTTTGATTTCAAAAAAGACCCGTCGAAAATTAAAGATTCATTGTATTCCAACTTTGTGAAAAATGGGGTAAGAGCCTATTTATATACGCTTAACAAAGCAAAACAGACTGGCGATTTTGATGAAGCTGATAAATTATTGGAAGCTTTTAAGAAAACACAACACAAGTATGGAAGTGCAGTTATGCTTAGTGATGATAAAATAAAAACGGAAATACTTTATAACAAATACGATATTTTTAAGAAGCTTTTTAGCTGGTATATGTATGCCGGTAGTATCATGTTCGTGTTGTTAATTGTACAGATTTTTAATGAGAAAAGGAAGTTTGTAAATGTTTCGATTTCGGTTTTAAAGTTTGTTGTTATAGGATTGTTTTTATTGCATACTGCTGGATTGATTGCACGTTGGTACATTTCAGGACATGCCCCTTGGAGTGATGCTTACGAGTCTATGATTTATGTAGCGTGGTCTACCATGTTGTTTGGTTTAATTACCGGAATTAGTAAAAGGAAAAATGAGGAAACCAAAACTGATGTGGCTCAATCAAAATGGTCAATTAAGGGTTTTATAAATTGGGTTTTTGACAGAAAAACGTCCGATCTTACCATTGCAGCATCGGCTTTTGTAACGGCTATGATTTTAATGATTGCACATTGGAACTGGATGGATCCTGCTATTGCAAACTTACAACCTGTTTTAAATAGTTATTGGTTAATGATTCATGTGGCGGTAATTGTGGCGAGTTATGGGCCTTTTACCTTAGGAATGATTTTAGGTGTTGTGTCATTATTACTTATGATTTTTACTACCAAGGCTAATAAGGCTAAAATGGATTTAAACATTAAAGAGCTTACCATTATTAACGAAATGGCTTTAACTGTTGGTTTAGTAATGCTTACCATTGGTAACTTTTTAGGTGGTATGTGGGCTAACGAAAGTTGGGGACGTTATTGGGGCTGGGACCCAAAGGAAACTTGGGCACTTATTAGTATTATGATTTATGCTTTTGTGATACACATGCGATTGGTTCCTGGGCTTCGTGGGAGTTGGTTTTTTAACCTGATGTCTATTGTAGCGTTTGCAAGTATTATGATGACGTATTTTGGGGTTAATTTTTATTTAGCCGGATTGCATAGTTATGCTAGTGGCGACCAGATTGTGAGTGTTAAATTTATTGCCATTACTTGTGGAATTGTTGCTGTATTAGGTGCTTTTGCTTATCGTGGGTATGCTAAGTTTTATAAGAAGTA
>NZ_JBATHX010000018.1:0-10601 GCF_049667265.1 Algibacter sp.
AGGCTTTGTATATTTGCCCTCGGTTTTAACAAGGCCATCTATTTAAAAAATACAATTCAGTTTAAAGATATAAGATAATGAGTAAAAGAACATTTCAGCCTTCTAAAAGAAAGAGAAGAAACAAACATGGTTTCAGAGAAAGAATGGCTTCTGCTAACGGTAGAAAGGTATTAGCACGTAGAAGAGCTAAAGGAAGAAAAAAATTATCTGTGTCAACTGAAACTAGACATAAGAAATAATGATTAACAATTGTTGATAATTAAAAGGTATTACTTAACGGTAATGCCTTTTTTTATATCTACTGATTACTATTTTTGCAACACATTAAAGTACAATATTTAAGCACTAAAAAATGCCAAAAAATCCAAAACTAAAATCGATACTAATTATTGGTTCAGGTCCTATTGTAATTGGACAAGCATGTGAGTTTGATTATTCAGGAACTCAAGCATTACGTTCATTAAGAGAAGATGGAATTGAAACAGTTTTAATCAATTCTAACCCTGCAACTATCATGACAGATCCTTCAATGGCTGACCATGTGTACTTGCTGCCATTAAATACCAAATCGATTATTCAAATTTTAAAAGATCATCCACAAATTGATGCCGTTTTACCAACTATGGGAGGTCAAACAGCTTTAAATTTATGTATTGAGGCTGATGAAAAAGGGATTTGGAAAGATTTTGGAGTTGATATTATTGGTGTTAATATTGATGCTATAAATATTACTGAAGACAGAGAAAAATTTAGAGAGCTGATGCTTAAAATTGGAATTCCAATGGCGCCTCAAGCAACAGCAACATCTTATTTAAAAGGTAAGGAAATTGCTCAAGAATTTGGTTTCCCATTAATTATTAGAGCATCCTTTACTTTAGGTGGAGCAGGCGCATCGTTTGTTTATAAAGAAGAAGATTTTGATGAATTATTAACGCGTGGATTAGAGATTTCTCCAATTCATGAGGTGATGATTGATAAGGCTTTAATTGGTTGGAAAGAGTATGAATTAGAGTTACTTAGAGATTCGAATGATAATGTGGTTATCATCTGTTCTATTGAAAATATGGACCCGATTGGAATTCATACCGGAGATTCTATAACAGTTGCACCAGCAATGACTTTAAGCGATAGAACGTTTCAAAAAATGCGTGATATGGCCATTCATATGATGCGAAATATTGGCGATTTTGCAGGCGGTTGTAACGTGCAATTTGCAGTTTCACCTGATGAAAATGAAGATATTATTGCTATCGAAATTAACCCACGTGTTTCGCGGTCTTCAGCATTGGCAAGTAAAGCAACAGGATACCCAATTGCTAAAATTGCAGCTAAATTAGC
The DNA here is from genome assembly GCF_049667265.1 of Algibacter sp. Lineage (GTDB taxonomy): Bacteria > Bacteroidota > Bacteroidia > Flavobacteriales > Flavobacteriaceae > Algibacter_B. The sequence goes on from NZ_JBATHX010000018.1 coordinate 1,339, forward strand.
CTTAGGTTATCATTTAGATGAATTAAATAATCAAATTACAAAATCTACTTCAGCTTTATTTGAGCCGACTTTAGATTATGTAATTGTAAAAATACCACGTTGGAATTTTGATAAGTTTGAAGGATCAGACCGAACTTTAGGTCTTCAAATGAAATCTGTGGGAGAGGTTATGGGTATTGGTCGTTCATTTCAAGAAGCACTTCATAAAGCAACGCAATCGCTTGAAATTAAGCGTAATGGTTTAGGTGCCGATGCTAAAGAAAATAAAAACTACGATGAGATTATAGAAAAATTGACCTATGCTTCTTGGGATCGTGTTTTTATTATTTATGATGCCATTGCTATGGGAATTCCTTTGAGCAAAATTCATAAAATCACTAGAATTGATATGTGGTTTTTAAAGCAATATGAGGAATTACATGTTCTGAGAAATGAAATTTCAACCTTTACAATTGATACTATTCAAAAAGACTTATTGCTTGAAGCAAAACAAAAAGGCTATGGCGACAGACAAATAGCGCATATGTTGGGTTGTTTAGAAAGTCAAGTATATAGTAAACGTGAAGAACTTGGTGTAAATCGAGTTTATAAATTAGTGGATACTTGTGCTGCGGAATTTCAAGCTAAAACACCATATTACTATTCTACTTTTGAAAGTGATATGGAAACTGCTGATGGTAAGCGTTATGCGGATAATGAAAGTATAGTTACTGATAAGAAAAAAGTAATCGTTTTAGGTTCTGGTCCAAATAGAATTGGCCAAGGCATTGAGTTTGATTATTGTTGTGTTCATGGGGTTTTAGCTGCTGCTGAATGTGGTTACGAAACCATTATGATAAACTGTAATCCTGAAACCGTTTCAACTGATTTTGATACGGCCGATAAATTATATTTTGAACCTGTATTTTGGGAACATATATACGACATCATTAAGCATGAAAAACCAGAAGGTGTTATTGTACAACTTGGCGGGCAAACAGCTTTAAAACTTGCTGAAAAATTAACTAAATACGGTATTAAGATTTTAGGAACTAGTTTTGAATCTCTTGATTTAGCTGAAGATAGAGGGCATTTTTCAAGATTGTTGAAAGAAAATAATATTCCTTACCCTGAATTTGATATAGCAACAACAGCTGATGAAGCTGCTGCCATTGCCGATGTGTTAGATTTTCCAATTTTGGTGCGTCCTTCGTATGTTTTAGGAGGTCAGGGCATGAAAATCGTAATTAATAAGGAAGAATTAGAAAAGCATGTTGTCGATTTACTAAGTAGAATGCCAGGGAATCAACTGTTATTAGACCATTATTTAGATGGTGCTATTGAAGCTGAAGCGGATGCTATTTGTGATGGTGAAGATGTTTACATTATTGGAATCATGGAGCATATCGAACCTTGTGGCATTCACTCAGGCGATAGTAATTCTTTGTTACCACCATTTAATCTTGGCGATTTAGTGATGCAACAAATTAAAGATCACACTAAAAAAATTGCATTGGCACTTAATACAGTAGGTTTAATAAATATACAATTTGCTATAAAAGACGATACTGTTTTTATTATTGAAGCCAACCCGAGAGCCTCTAGAACGGTACCGTTTATTGCTAAAGCATACGGTGAACCTTATGTGAATTACGCAACAAAAGTGATGCTAGGAGAGAAGAAGGTGAAAGATTTTAATTTCCAGCCAAAATTAAATGGTTATGCCATTAAGCAACCTGTATTTTCTTTTGATAAATTCCATAATGTGAATAAGAAGCTAGGACCGGAAATGAAAAGTACGGGAGAAAGCATCCTATTTATTGATGGTTTAAAAGACGACGCCTTTTACGATTTATATTCAAGGCGAAAAATGTATTTAAGTAAGTAAGAATCACATATTATAAATTTAAAAATCCCGTTTCATACGGGGTTTTTTTTGTTTTGGGCGTTACCACAAGGGTTGGGCCTGCCTGCCTGCCTGCCTGCCTGCCTGCCGGCAGGCTTTACGCTATATCTTTTTAAAAAGTCATTACGAGTATCAAGTAACCTGGTAATCTTTCAAATTCAAGTACATGCCAAGTGTATGGTTTTCTTGTTTTAAAAAGTATGCCGCTTCAATCCCTAACGCACCTATCCGCTAAAGTTTAGCTAAAAACTAATGCTTTTGTTTACTTTTTAATTCATAGCATTCAAAAGCTACGATTCAAACAATTCAATAGTCGCATTTTGGGTTTTAATCAGGTCAAGATGTTCTTCCATTTTAAATTCTGATGATTTAAATCGAGAAGATCTTGTTCTAGACTGCTCTTGCCTCGCAATACTTCTAGCAAAACGTCGCACACTTTGTATGTCGTCTAAAATTAAACCAGGAACTTTTACATTTTTACCGTTCTCATCTTTGGCAACCATAGTAAAATAGGAAGAATTACAATGTTTGACTTTGCCACTTTGAATGTTTTGAGATTCCACACGAACCCCAATAACCATAGATGTTCTACCTGTATAATTTACAGAGGCTTTAAGTGTAACCAATTCACCAACTTCAATTGGATTTAAAAAATCAACCTTATTTACTGAAGCAGTAACACAATAATGTCTGGAGTGTTTTGAAGAACAGGCAAATGCTATTTGATCCATTAAATTTAATATGTGTCCACCATGAATTTTACCACTAAAATTAGAGTGGGCAGGTAGCATAAGTTCTGTAATGGATACTTGAGAGTCTTTGGCGTGTCTAAACATATATTGGTGGTTTTAGTTTTTTTCTTTTTCTACTTTAGTTATAAAATATTTAGTATCTCCGAGCCAAAATAAGGATTTGTAGCGCTCAAAATAGTGGAGTTTTACAAATTTACCTTGAAACTCATTAAGATCTTCAATTACTTGTTTTTCATTGTCTTCAACAGAAAAAACAAAGGTTTGAGCGTCAGAAACACCTTGACTTATCTCGCCTTCCCAAGTTTTAAAAATATAACCTTTGCTACTAAATTTAACAAGTTTTCCAGCTCTTACACCATCACTATAATGAAGAAAATAAATAAAACTGAAATAACCAGCAATCAAAATAAGAATAAATACTAATGATTTAATTAAAAATTTCATGAAATTTAAGGGTTAGTTGTCGTCCTCTTCAGCACGTTTTAAAATAGCTTCAGGAAGCGATTTTTTGGCTTTTGCGCCCATTTTTTTAAGTTTTTCAACACTTGTTATAAGGTTTCCTCTACCTTCAACTAATTTATTCATAGCAGATGAGTAATCACTTTTTGCAGCATCAATCTTTTTTCCAACACCAGTTAGGTCGCTAACTAAACCTTCAAATTTATCATAAAGTGCTCCAGCTTGTCGGGCAATTTCAATGGCGTTTTGTTGTTGTTTTTCGTTATTCCACATGCTGTCAATAGTACGTAAAGTAGCTAAAAGGGTGGAAGGAGTAACAATTACAATATTTTTTTCAAAGGCTTTATTATAAATGGAATTATCTTCATTAACTACCACCGCAAAAGCAGGTTCAATGGGGATAAACATTAAAACAAAATCTGGAGATTCTATATCGTACAGATCCTGATAATTTTTCTCTGATAATTGATCTACATGTCGACTTATTGAATTCACATGGGCTTTTAAATAGCGGGGTCTATCATCATCTTCAGCATTTACCAAACGCTCATAATCTGTTAAAGACACCTTACTATCAATAATCATTTTTTTACCGTCTGGAAGATGTAAAACCACATCTGGTAAAACTCTTGAGCCATCTTCTCTAGTAAAACTTTGTTGTACAAAATATTCTCTATCTTTTTCTAAACCAGATTTTTCTAAAACACGTTCTAGCACCAATTCACCCCAATTTCCTTGCATTTTACTATCACCTTTTAAAGCTCTAGTAAGGTTGGTTGCCTCTTTTGTCATTTGTTGATTTAAATCTTTTAAACCTAGCAATTGCTCTTTTAAGGCAGAATGCATACTGATGCTTTCTTTCTGTGTTAAATCTACTTTTTCTTCAAAAGTTTTTATTTTTTCTTGAAGAGGATTTAAAATATTTTTGATGTTTTCTTTATTCTGAAGTGTAAATTTTTCAGATTTTTCATCAAGAATTTTGGTAGCTAAAATTTCAAAATCTTTTCGAAGTTGTTCTTGACGTTCTTCTAATTCTTTATCGCGTTTAAGGTTGAACTCTTGAAGGTTTTCGTATTCTGAATTTTTTCTGGCTAATTCTGTATTTAAAAAGTCTTTTTCTCTTCGTATATCTTCACGTTCTGTTTCTATTTTGGTCAAATTTTGCTTTAACTCGTCAATATTTAATTGCATTTGATTTTGACGTTCTTCAAGTGTGCTTTGTTCACTTTTACTTTTTAGTTTGGTGAAAAGCATACCTAAATAGGCACCAATTGCTGCAGCAACTAAAATGGATAGAATAAGAATCAAACTGTCGTTCATGAAGGGAATTGAAATTTAGCCAAAGATAAGTATTTTGTCTTTCTAAGGGAAGTGAAGAATCTATATAAATGAAGATTATTAATAGATTCAATTTTAATAAAAAAGGTTGCTTTTCATTACTTCACTTTGAACAAATACAAAAGGTATTTATATTATTATTTTACCCGAAAACTCCCAGTTTTTTTATCAAAAGCTATTAAGTTTTTTGGAAATAAATTTTCAAAAGTCCCTTTCTCAATCAAATTACATGGTGAATCTGAAACCACTTCAGTTGAAGTCATTACAATTAAATTATCACATAGTTGAATGGCTAAATCAATTTCATGCGAAGAAAACAAAATCGTTTTATCAGTTTCTTTAGCTAATTTTTGTAGCAATTTTAAAATATATGCCTTATGATACATGTCTAGATGCGTGGTAGGTTCATCCAGAATTATTAAATCGGTATCTTGGGCTAATGCACGGGCAATCATTACTTTTTGCAATTGGCCATCACTAAGTTCAAAACACTTTTTGTTTTTTAAATCGCTAATATTAGTGTGTTGTATGGCTTTTGTAATAGCTACCATATCTTCATCTGTTAAATTACCAACCCAATTGGTATATGGCTGTCTTCCTAAAGCTACTATCTCGAAAACTGATAAATTTTTTGATGCTATTTGCTCAGTTAACACCAAACTCATCACTTTTGCTAAATCTATAGGGTGGTAATCTAAAATATTTTTTTTATTGATTACAATGGCACCACTTAAAGGATTTTGAACATGAGTTAATGTTCGTAAAAGCGTAGATTTCCCAATGCCATTTGCACCAATTAAACCAACAAGTTCTCCTCTATTTAATTTAATATTAATATTAGAAGCAACAATCGTTTTTTCCTTTTTTGAAATATAACCAATCGATAAATCGTCTGTTCTTAAAATGATATTTTCGTTCTTTTCTATCATAAATTCTAGTTTAAAAAACTCAAATTCCAATATCTAAAATCAAAAAACTTATTCGTGCTTTTAAGCGGAATATTTTGAAATTTTGTTTTTGATATTTTGGAAATTATAGTCATATTAAAATACCATTTTTCGTTTTCTAACTAATAGCCAAATAACAACAGGAGCTCCTATTAATGCCGTTATCGCGTTGATTGGAAGAGTAAAATCGCTATTTGGTAGTTGTGCAATACTATCGCAAATTAGCATAACAATGGCTCCAAATAAAAATACTGCGGGTAGTAATGTTTTATGATTGGACGTGTTAAAAACTTGTCTAGTGATATGGGGAATAGCTAACCCTATAAATGCAATTGGACCCGTAAATGCTGTTATAGTACCTGCAAGTAAGCTTGTTGCAAAAATAATTAAAAGGCGGCTCCTTTTTATGTTTAATCCTAAACTTTTGGCATAGTTTTCACCTAAAAGTAAAGTGTTTAAGGATTTGATTGATGCTACAGCTAGAATGATTCCTATGCTATAAATAATGAATAGGATGAGTAAATCATCCCAAGATAAATCTCCTAAGCTACCAAAACCCCAAAACACATATTGTTGAAGTTGTTCGGCAGAACCAAAATAGGACAAAACACTTACTATCGCAGAGGTAATACTTGCAAACATGAGTCCTATTATTAAAATAGCCATAGTACCGCGAACTTTTATAGAAACCATTAAAACAGCTAAAAGCACTAAAAAGCTACCCGAACTGGCAGCAATAACTACACCCCATTTTGAGGCAAAAATTGCGGCAAACACACCACCAAAAATCCCTGAGCCCAAAATAACTAAAGCAACGCCTAAACCAGCGCCAGAACTAATACCTAGCACAAAAGGACCAGCTAATGGATTCCGAAATAAGGTTTGCATTAATAAACCGGAAATACCTAAACCAGAGCCTACAATAATGGCTGTTAAGGCTTTTGGTAATCTATAATTCCTAATTATATGTTGCCATGTTTCGTGTTCTATTGGATTTCCAATTAAACTATTAAACACCGCTTTTAAAGGAATTGAAACAGAACCTAGACTAATATTCATAAAAAAACAACCTATTAAAATAGCTATTAGTATGATGAAGGATAACTGATATGTCTTTTTATCTGCCAACTATTCGAGGTGTTTAAAAAAATAAGGTTTGTAATTTTCTAATAATTCTGGATGGCAAATTTTAATAATATCCTTTAAAACTAAATCGGGTCTTGTCATTCCTAATTCAAAATATAAAACACCGCCAGATGCTCCAGTTGTATTGTTGAAACTATAAATAGTTTTAATTTTAAAGGCATCAAAAAGCGCATGGTTTTCGTTACCATTCTTTAAGGCTTCTAAACTTGAATAGTTAGAAGGGCTTAGCCAAATATCCGCGGCTTTAGCTTTTACAAAAACCGATTCAAAATTCAGTTTTAAACTTCCAGGACCATTAGTATCTTGCCATAAATAATTTACGTTAGCATCTTTTAAAAGTTGTGCTTCGGTACTTGTTCCGTTTGGTAAATACCAAATATCGCTATTCATGGCGCCACTTAAAACGGTTGGTTTTGTTTTGGCGTTTTTTGCTAATTGCTTAGCTTCTAAATAATCTTTTTCAATGTTGTTAAAAATGGAATCGGCTTTTTTTTCTTTATTGTAAAGTGTACCAAAAAACTTTATCCATTCGGCCTTTGCAAGTGGAGAGCTTTCAACCCAATCGCCATTAAAAATAACTGGAATTCCCGATTTTTTAATCGTTTCTAAGGATGAATTATTGCCATCAATACCAAAACCAACAACCAGATCCGGGTTTAAATTTAAAAGTACTTCGGTATTTAAACCTTCGTTTTTGCCAAGCTCTCTTACGTTTCCAATGTCAATTTGATTTCTTATTTTTTCGGACGAAATATAATCTAAACCCGGAAAACCAACCAAAGTTTGTTCAACATCTAATAATTCTAATGCCGGAATATGGGTTGTTGAAGTGACTACTATTTTTTGAATGGGATTAACAATTATGCCATTGTATTCATCCTTTTTGAAGCTTGTTTTTGCAGCATTTTCTTTATCAATTAAAACATAACTATAATTTTTTTCAGCATTAGGCCAAGGTTTTTTAATGGTTAAAACTTTATAGTTTTTATAATCTTTAATTGAAAAGCCTTCAGCATATATTATTGGTATATTTTGCCCATTATTAACATCTTCAAACTGCTTTTTTTGGTCATTTTTACAACTAAAAACAACAACATTTAGTAATAATAAAAAATATTTAAACTTCATACACCGATGTAACATTTGTAGCACGCTAAAATACTTTTGGTTATTAATTTTGAAAAAAAATAAAAACCCATGCGAAACGGTTCAAATTTAACAATATATATAGTAGCTGCAGTTATTATAGTTCATTTTCTTGCAGGCTTTATTTATCTTATTTATAAATTGAATAAGAAAAAGTAAAGTTTGCTTAGCTACGTTATCAAAAACATTTACTTTTACAGCGAAATTTGGTTCTGTTTAGTTTTTGCTAAACGGATTAAAAGGGAATCAAGTGAAAAGATTGACCATTAACGATTGATGATTTACGAATTAAGGATTCAAAAATCAAAAATCGAGATTCGTTACTCTTCATTCTTGAGCTGTTCCCGCAACTGTAAGTTTATGCTGAACATGTTTCAGTACCTCATAAAGAGGATGTTGTGCACTACAAACCACTGGCTATAGGCTGGGAAGGAAAAAGCAACATTAAATAAGTCAGGAGACCTGCCATTTTCAAAACAATTAATTAGTTAAACTTTCGGGATAAAAGTTTGCGTATGGGTCACACCTTACCATTCCGAGTAATTATTCATTTTAAATGAAAAAAGTAAATGTTTTGAGCGCCTTATGTTTAGGATGGTCAATGATTGGTTTTGCGCAAATGCAAATCGATTCAACAAAAGTAGAGCAACTGGATGAGGTTGTTGTTTCAGATTCACGGTTTAAATTAAAACGTGAAAATTCAGGTAAAACGGTTATTAGAATTTCTCAGCAAGAGATTGAAAGAAACCAAGGTAGAACAGTTTCCTATTTAATTAATTCCAAAAGTGGTATTGAAATTCATGGAAGTAGAAGTGTAGAGGGACAAAATTTAGGAACCTTTGTTAGAGGGGGAAATAACAGACAGGTTTTAGTACTTATTGATGGTGTGCAAATAAATGACCCGTCATTAGTGTCAAACGAGCTTGATTTACGTTTATTAGATTTAAATACCATTGCATCTATTGAAATAGTAAAAGGTGCCGCAAGTACACTTTATGGAAATGCTGCAGCATCAGCGGTAATTAACATTACAACCAAAAAATCCTCTAAAGACGTCATTTCAGGTAGTTTTTTAAGTGTTATTGGCACAAACCAAACTCAAAATGATCTGAATTACAATGGCTCAAGTTTTGCAAACAACGTATCTATAAACGGAACATTAAACAGGTTTACTTATTTGGCAAGTTTTGGAAACCGTTATGTTGATGGTTTGTCGGCTGCAAAATCGGATAACGCTGAAAAAGATCCGTTTTCGAGGTATAACACCAATTTGAAACTGGGTTATGAGTTTTCTAAAAGTTTTGAGATTTCAGCTTATGCAAGTTTAGATAAGTTTAAAACGGATATTGATGGTTTTCCGGCACCAACATATACCTTTAATGATACTAATGATCAGTATGTGTCGCAACAAAAGCGCGTTGGAGTTTCGCCAAAGTATAGCTATAACAACGGAAGTTTTCAAGTAAATGCGGCGTTTACTAAAATTGATAGAGAAACTATTGCTGACTTTAGCGCTGTTAACGAAGCCGAAAGTGTTGTGTTTGATGCGTTTAATAAATACGTTTTTGATGAGTCGTTTTACACCATTGT
>NZ_JBATHX010000019.1:0-2231 GCF_049667265.1 Algibacter sp.
CAAATACCACATGTATTTGAGTCTTTTTTAATTGCTTTAACAAGTATCAAAACAGTATAATTCCTGCTATGTGTTTAATACTTAATTAATTTTACTTGTTTTGATGTATTGCCTTGAATGACATTAATAAAATATAATCCAGCTTGCAATGATGCACCAATTTTATAATCCCTATTCGGAACGCCCGTTTTAAAAGAAATCAGTCTACCATTTAAATCAAAAACATGGATATTAATTTTATCTACTGTATTTTTCGATTTTAATTTAATATTAAAGTAATCATCAGATGGGTTTGGCCATGATACTAATTCTAGGCCATCAAATATTTCGGCTTCCAATGGTTCAGCTTTTATGGCTTCACCCTTAGATTTATTTTTCCCTTTTGGTTTATGTATTACAATAGAACCACCTCCTAAAATAGTACTCGAGTCTGCATTTTCTTCTGAACTAAATTCATTATCATAAACTACATCGCTAGATGAACCATCTGCCCAAATTTTAATTCTGAATTTATCATCACCATCACCTCCAGTAGCATCGCCATCAATAACGGTGACTAAAAACTTATGACTACCAGAACGGTTAACCGTTCCTACACCTCTATAAGTGGCTTTTTTACCACCAGAAATAACTAATGACATTTCATCATAAACGCTACTTTTAAAGTGTAAATCGCCTTCTTTAAATTGGAAATTGGTATTACCATCCAGAGTCAGAACATTGTTCTTTCCTGTTTTGTATTTGGCAACAAGACCAAAATTAGCTTTCCCAACTGTGTTAGTTCCTGCCAAAGCTCCATCTGGAGAATCTATCCAGCCACCGCCAGTAACAAAGCCACCACTTGGGTCGTAAACAACCACATAGGTACTAAGTGTAACCTCAGCCGTTTCATTACAGGCATCAGTAACAATTACTTTAACGGTATAAACACCTGTTTGAGTAGCATCAAAATTAAAGGTTCCTGAAACAACTCCGCCAGCAATAGTTCCTACTTGAGAATATTCCGCTGTATCGGTTCCTGTTAAATTACCGTCAGAACTGAAATACCAAGTTGCTGATGTTAAATTATCATCATTAAAATTAGCCGACAAACTAAATCCTGTTCCTGCTTGTATTGGGTCAAGGCCTGCAATAACACCACCTGTATTATTAGGTATAGTGTTTGTAACTGTTACTTCAAAACTGCAACTAGATGTTCCTACCGAATTGGTTGCTGTTGCATTAACTGTTGTAGATCCTACATTAAAAAATGTACCAGGTTGAATATCATAGGTAATCGTAGATGTCGGATTGCCGACTGAATCTGTTGCTACAAAATCTACGACTGCTCCACATTCACTTACATCATTAATTACACTAATGTCTGCAGGACAATCTATAACAGGTGCTACTCCAGTAACTGTTTCTGTTATTGATACTATAAATGAACACTCTATAAAATTATTAGCGGAATCTGTTACTTTATAAGTCACTACAGTATCTCCAATTGGGAATGTTGCACCACTAGGATATTGTGTTGTTAATAATGTTGTGGATGCATTCGGACAATTATCCGTCCCTACAGGTTCAGTATATGTTACTTCGGCGCCTGATGCACTTGAAGCATTTAAACTAATATCTGAAGAGCATATTATTTCTGGTAATTCATCATCAGTTACTGTAACAGTTTGAGTGACCGCTACTGCATCATTGTTATTGATATCGGTTACTGTCCATGTGATGGTAGTTGTGCCTACCGGATATAAAGCAGTTAACACTTCTCCATCATCTCTTGTTCCTGTTACTAATCCAACAGAACAATTATCGGTTGCTGTGGCATCAATAATGGTTACCATAGCACCACATTCCCCTAGGTCTGCCGTTTGTATAATTCCAGCTGAAGCTGTTATTTCTGGTAATTCATTATCTGTTACTGTAACAGTTTGAGTAACCGCTACTGCATCATTGTTATTGATATCGGTTACTGTCCATGTGATAGTAGTTGTGCCTACCGGATATAAAGCATTTAAAGCTAAAGTATCATCTCTTGTTCCTGTAACTACTCCAACTGAACAATTATCGGTTGCTGTGGCATCTACAATGGTTACCATTGCACCACATTCCCCTAGGTCTGCCGTATGTGTAATTCCAGCTGAGGCTGTTATTTCTGGTAATTCATCATCTGTTACTGTAACAGTTTGAGTAACCGCTACTGCATCATTGTTATTGATATCGGTTACTGTCCATGTGAT
>NZ_JBATHX010000020.1:0-1722 GCF_049667265.1 Algibacter sp.
TTTGTTATTGGGTATGTTTGCCGAAGATGTGTTTAGAGTGCCCCAAGCCGTTTATAGGTTTTTTACAGAAGGCGATGCTGCAAAAGGCAACTATTTTGCCTCCAGAAGGCAATTTATTAGTAAAGTAGCACTTGGTTTGGCTGCTATTCCATTGGCATCAATAATTTATGGCATTTATAGAGGGAAATACAACTACAAAGTTTTAAAATACACGTTGCATTTTGAAGATTTACCAGCTGCTTTTGATGGCTATAAACTCACCCAAATAAGCGATATCCATTCTGGAAGTTTCGATAATATGGAGAAGGTGAAATACGCCGTTAATTTAATAAATGAACAAGAAAGCGATGTTATTTTATTTACTGGCGATATTGTAAATAATAAAACTGAGGAATTGGTGCCTTATAAAGATGTTTTTAATAAACTAAAAGCCAAAGACGGATTGTTTTCAATACTTGGAAATCATGATTATGGCGATTATGCTGCCTGGGATTCTGAAGCTGCAAAACATCAAAATTTAGAAGACTTAAAGACCCTTCAAAAGGAAATTGGTTTTGATTTACTTTTAAATGAAAGTAGATATTTAGAAAAAGATGGCGACCGAATCGCATTGGTTGGTGTCGAAAACTGGGGTGCAGGTGGTTTTAAAACTGCAGGCGATTTACAAAAAGCAGCTTCGAAAATTGATAAAGACGATTTTAAAATATTAATGAGTCACGACCCATCACATTGGGAGAAAAAAGTTATTCATGACAAATACCACTACCATTTAACCTTAAGCGGGCACACACACGGCATGCAATTTGGTATCGAAATACCGGGTTGGTTTAAATGGAGCCCTGTAAAATGGCGCTACAAATATTGGGCAGGCATCTATCAAGAATTAGGGCAATACATTAATGTAAATCGTGGGTTTGGGTACTTAGCATTCCCAGGTCGTGTAGGTATCTGGCCAGAAATTACTGTAATTGAGCTTAAAAAGGGCTTAAATAACGCATAGTTGCCAAGAAATGCTATATTTACTATAAGATTTTTATATTTTAGTAAAAAGGCTGTAGTGAACCTATTTCTGCACTATAGCCATAAAAACAAATAAAAATTGTACGTTTGTATTAATGCATCCTACTAATAAATAAAAAAGTATGTCAAAATTTGGGGAACTAATAGATGTAGAAATTCCAGTTTTGTTAGATTTTTATACAGAATGGAATGATAAAACCGAGCCCATGCATCTTGTTTTAAGAGATGTTGCCGCCGCACTTGGCGATAAGGCAAAGGTTATAAAAATTGATGTTGAAAAAAATCAAGAATTAGCCGAAGCCTTGCGTGTAAAAACCTTGCCAACTCTTATAATTTATAAAGGAGGCGAAATGAAATGGCGCCAAAGTGGCGAGCAAGATGCCGATACGCTTATAGGAAAAATTCAAGAATATATTTAGAATTAGGGCGTTACCACAAGGGTCGGGCTTTCCGTTCCCAATCTTTTTTGCACCGAAAAATATTTCAGTATCTAATCAACTATGGTGTTTGTTTATTAGGAATTTTCCTTTTAAAATTTTCGTAAAGCACAAAAAAGGATTTCCACTTCAATCCCTAACGCAATTTCGAACTTCAAATTAAATTTAAAGTTAGGTTTTATATTACAGAATTTAAAGCCTCAAAACGATACCCTTTTTCACTAAAATGAGCCAATACTTTTGGTAAAGCAAATTGCATGTTTTT
>NZ_JBATHX010000021.1:0-7164 GCF_049667265.1 Algibacter sp.
GAAAACATTCGATTAAAAGAAACTAATATTTTAAATCTTAGAAACGTAGACGCTAATGATTCTGGTAAACTTTGTGGGCCTAAAGCGGCTAATTTAGGACAATTAAAAAAAATGTTCCCAGAGCAAGTTGTTGAAGGGTTGGTTATTCCGTTTGGGATTTTCAGACAGCATATGGAGCTTCCAATGCCAAATCAAGAAGTTTCATATTGGACGTTTTTAAATGATATGTTTGAAAAAGCTGAGTGGATGCGTAATCAGGAAATAGCTGAGGATGAAGTTGAAAATTATCAATTAAAGCAACTAGAAATACTTCGCAAAGCCATAATGCAAATGACGTTAAATTCAGAATTTGTTTTAGAATTAGAAAAGGATTTTGAATCTGTTTTAGGTAAAGAATTAGGCGAAATACCGGTGTTTTTAAGAAGTGATACCAATATGGAAGATCTTAAAGACTTTACTGGCGCAGGATTAAACTTAACGCTGTTTAATGTTTTTGATAAAACTAAAATATTAGAAGGTATTAAAAATGTTTGGGCATCGCCATATACAGAGCGCAGTTTTAAATGGCGCCAGAAATATCTATTAAATCCTGAAAATGTTTTTCCATCAATATTGGTCATTCCAAGTGTGGATGTTGATTATTCTGGGGTTTTAATCACCAAAGGAATTAGTAATGGCAACGAAAACGATTTGACAGTCGCGTTCAGTAGGGGTGCTGGTGGTGCTGTTGATGGGCAATCAGCTGAAACTCACTTGATAAAAATTAATGGAGGTACACAATTTTTAGCGCCTGCCAGAGACCAGTTTTATAATAGTCTACCAATTACTGGTGGAACTAAAAAGGAATTAGCAACTTTTGAAACCTCAATTCTTAATCAGCAAAACATTAATGATATTAGAAATTTGGCTAAAACAATAAGAAAGACATTGCCTATGGAAACAGATTCAGACTATAAAGGTGCTTATGATGTAGAATTAGGATTTAAAAACAATAAACTGTGGTTGTTTCAAATTCGACCTTTCGTTGAAAATAAAAAGGCATTAAGCTCTGGATATTTAGAGTCGATTACGCCAAAAATAGATAAAAACAAACTGATTTCTCTTTCAGAAAAAATATAAGTTATTATGAAAAAAGTGTTGATTATTGTTGTACTGTTTATTATTTGTTCTTCATTTACTCTATTTACGTTTTATCCTATTGATGGGTATGAGCATACAGGGATTAAACGTTTAAAAAGATTAGAACTCATTAAAAGTGGCGAAATTGTAGATGCTTCAAAGCTTCCTGCAGGTGCTTATAAATCATATCTAGATATTAAATTGAATTTGGTATCTAAAAAAAATGATAGTGTTGGATGCTATTTAAAAGTGAATGATGATTTTCAAAAAGAGATAAATTCCTTGTTTAGAGGACTTGATAAGAGTTATTCGTTAGCGGTTTTGGATATTTCAGACATTAACCATGTTCGATTTGCGAAACGGAATGAAACTGCGGGATATCAACCAGGAAGCGTTGGGAAAATAGCTGTTTTGGCGGGCTTGTTTACCCAATTAGCTAAAATTTATCCTGATGATTTTGAAAAACGTTTAGAGTTGTTAAGAAACAAATCAGTTAAAGCTGGTGTTTGGGGTTTAACCGATGAGCACACCGTTCCTATTTATAATATTGAAACTAAGAAACTTGTAAAGCGACAAGTAATTGCTAGCGATGTATTTACACTTTTTGAATGGGCAGACCACATGCTTTCTGTGAGTAATAATGGTGCTGCAAGTATTGTTTGGCGGGAAGTTTTGCTAATGCAAGCATTTGGCGAAAAGTACCCAGATTTAACTGAAGAAGAAGCTTTAGTATACTTTAAAACAACGCCTAAAAAAGAATTGACGGATATAGGAAATGATGTTGTTAATTTACCATTACGCGATTTAGGAATTACACATGATGAGTGGCGTTTAGGAAGTTTTTTTACAAGAGGGGCAAATACTTATGTTGGAGATAAAGGCGGAAGTATTGGAACTACGTTAGGGTTAATGAAATTTTTAGTGCAACTTGAACAAGGTAATGTGGTTGACGAGCAATCTAGTTTAGAAATGAAACGATTAATGTATATGACAGATAGAAGGATTCGATATGCACAATCACCAGCATTAAAAGAGGCTGCAGTATATTTTAAATCTGGAAGCTTATATAAATGTGATAGGAGTAATGGACAAATTTGCGGGAAATATATGGGGAATGTTCAGAATTTTATGAATTCTGTGGCTATTGTTGAACACCCGGATAACTGTAATTATATGGTGGTTTTAATGACTAATGTTTTAAGAAAAAACTCAGCAACCGATCACATGATGCTTGCTGCTAGCATTGATAAAATAATTAAAAAATAGCCAATATATCTTTAACGCGTTGTTGTATTTTTTCGCTAGGATCATTCACTAATAGAGATTCTAATAATGAATTAAATTTTTGATTATTGGATTTTTCAATTAGGTGTAAAACAGCTAGTTTTAACTTTAAGTCTTTACGTTTTAATAAGGCATTGTAGCATTCTGTCTCGCTTAAAACTTTCAAATTAAGTTTCTTTATTTTGTCTTCCGAGCTAGATTCATATAGCGCAGATTCAGCCAAAGGAATTAATTCTTTTTTAAGTTGGTTATCTAGAATATTATCTAAAAATTCTATGGCATGAATGCGTTGTTCTTCTTTTCCATTTAAAATAGTATTGAAAATAGGGTCTACGTCATGTGGCGGATACTTTATTCCTAAAAATCTGAAAATACGTTGTAGCTGTCTATCTAAGCGTTGTTCTAATAGGTTGATAAGCGATTTTCTAGCCTGATTTTCTTCTACGGTTTCAGGGTTTTCTGCCTTCTTTTTGTATTGTATAACAATTTGGGAATGAATAACGGATAAAGTATTTTGATATAAAAAACATTCATCTAATATTTTATCAACTATAAAATGATCTTTGATTATTAGGTTTGGGTACTTCCATTTTAATCGTTTGAGAGCTTCAATAGCTTCAATTTTAACAGTATGCTCTGTATCATTAGTTAATTTCATTAGCGCATTAATTGCTTTTTGAGAAGCAAATTTTTCAATTACCGAAATGGCAAAAGGAGCATCTTGCATATCAATAACTTCAAGAATAGTATTTTGATACAAGATATTAATTATTGGTTCGCCGTAACTGTATAAACCATCAATAGCATGCTTTCTCGTATTTTTGTCTATTAAAAAGGGTGTAATTAAATTTATAAATTGCTCATCTAAAGTTTTACATGCAGCTGTAATTGCCGTGTTTTGAATATTCCGATTTTCAGATGTTAATTGGTTTTTAATAATGTCATAATATTTTTGAATACGAGCATTCCCAATGGCTTCAAGGATAGCTTGAATTTTATATGTTTTATCTACTTCATTTTGTATCATATCATACTCAGATAAAGCACTTTCAATACGCTGTTCTAAACTAAATCTATTTTGAAGTGATAAATTATTTCTAAGTTCTAAAGACAACCCAATTAATGCCGCATTTTTAATGGTATGGTCTTCACTATTTAAATATTTATTAAAAAGTTCAACAGTATTCTTCTTGTAATGCTTTAATAAATATCGGAATGCGGTAGTTGTAACTTCTTGATTTTGATCATTAACCATCGATTCTATGGTAACACATAAGTTTTTTGTAGTTAAAAAATATATGTTTTCAATAGCTAAGGCTCGCACCTTAGAAGACGGATGTTTTAAAAGTTTTTCTATCGCATTAAAAAAGCGTTCATCTTTAACTTCTAATGTTTTTTGAAGCATGTGTAATACTTGATTTTCGGTGCCATTTTCAAGGGCATTTTTAACCGTACTCACAATAGAAGTAATTTTGATTTCCTTCTTATTTGTTTTTTCTTTTTTTACCGATGAATCTTCTAATAAAGCCTTAAAAGCAATGAGGTATTCTATTCTTAATTGATAAATAAAGTATAGCCAAATGGATATTAAACCAATAATAATTAAACTTATATAGGTAGAAGGAATGTCTAATCCATTAATAAAAAATATAAGAATTAAACCAGCTAAACCTGTTGCAATACTATCAATTACCACATCTGTAAAAGTTTTTGTTTTCTTTTTTACATCTATAGGAATTGGAATTGATAGTAGCTCCGTTGATGCTTTGTTTACAGATTGTTTTAAACTTCCATCAATTATTTTTATAAAAACGACCACCCATAACTGGGGAACCAAAAGCAATAAAATGGAGCCTATTAGAATGCCCGTTGGCAACCAAAGTAACGATTTACCAACTCCAAATATCCCTACTATTCGTTTTGTGAAAAATAACTGAATACATAAAGAAATAACACTTAATGTTGAAAACCAAAAACCAAAAAAGGCGGTTAGTTCATCCGGATCTTCAATAAGGCTTGAGGCATAATCACTATATTGATAATCGACTAATTTAGCAACTAAAACGCTTATTCCAATAACCACCGCAATTAAACTTAATAATTTAGATTGCTTTATAAGTTTTATAGGCGAATCACTTTTAGGATTTGTTCTTAAGGATACCTGAAACGGATTCAGTTTTTCTACTTCGTTTTTCCAAATGTATCGTGTAATTGGAATACAAATCATCAATAAAAGCGCTGCTATAAATAATAAATGTTCAGAATAAAAAAAACGGGTTAGTAGTGTTGTGAGATAACCACCAAAAATACCACCAGCAATGGCTCCTGCACCAATAAACCCAAATACGCGTTTGGCTTCTCTAACATTATAAACTAGGTTTGCTAAAATCCAGAATTGCGATGCGGTTAATAACCCAAATATGGCAACCCAAACATAAGGAATGTATAAAATAAACCCATTAGTTAAATTGAAGGAAAAAGCTAAAGCAAATAAAACTAGTGAAATTATGGAACCAATTATGGTTCTATCTATAACAATATTTAAGGGGTACTTATCTAAAGCCTTATCATAAAAATAAGATCCAATAATAGCAACAATTGCCGTTAAAACATAGCCTAATGGTAATGCATCGGCAGTAAGTTCGGAAAGAAATAAAGAATTTATTGTAGGCTTTATTATTAAAAGCGTCGTAATAAAAATAAAGATGTTTAATTGTAATAAAAGCGTTTTATTTAACTCCTCTTCCTTTAAATCGAAAGTTTTAAGTAAGTATAATTTAAGCGTTTTAATAATTGACATTGGGAGGTTCAACTTTATAATATGCCTTGTGGTGCATTTTTTAATTTATCACAAAACTAATACAATGTATATTGATAAAGGTTAAAAAAGTTAATTAACATACTTCAAACTAAATAACCTTTTGGAAAATCTATTAATTCATTACAACTGAATTTGTTTGAGCCTTACTTTTTAATGCTTTTTCAATTGGCTTAACCAAATTTCTAATTATTTGTTCGCCATTTGAATCGTCAATTAATGCCACTAAAATATAGCGTCTGCTTGGGTCATTCCCCCAAACTAAAATAGAATCTGAGTGATAGGTTTGCCATGATCCTGACTTTCTAAACAATTGTGCACTAGGTGCAATTTTGTCTAGTGTACTCACAAATTTATGATGTAAATCGGGGTTACCCATAATGTCAAGCATTTGTTTTGATCTTTTTTCATTCACTAATTTACCATGTGCAAGTAAATAGTAATAACGACACACTTGGTTAGCACTTGCTGCGTGGCTTAAGTTTTTAATGGGTTCCCTATTAGTTCCACCACCACCCCCATAGCGTTTGCCAACCCACAAACCACCACCTTTGTTTTCATCATAAAACATATATTTTGGGTCGGTCATTACAGTTTCAATTTTTTCATAACCAAGCCTATCAATCATTCTTGTTGCTGCTGTATTGCTAGATTTGCTAATCATAATCTTCATATCCTTTTTAACATCATCAGTTTCTTTTATTTCACCTTTTTCAAGAGCATCCATGGAGGCTAATAAAATGGCGATTTTAGGTAAACTTGCGGCATACATCATATTATTACCATTTACACTAGCAAATCGTATGTTATTCGGATTGCTTAAATCAACAATGCCTACAGCCATTTTTTTATTAGCTATTAGCTTTTTCCAACTAGCATTAGATTTCAATTCCTTTTCTAAGCTTTTTTGAAGTGTTTGATTTTTAAAAGTGGTTAATGGTTTAATTTTAGAATCACTAACCTGAATAGGGAGTCCCTTTTGGGCAAGTAATGACATGTTAAACCCAAAAAATATAAAAATCCAAAAAGCGTTTATTTTCATTTTATTAAAATTATTAAAATAATATAAGCAAAGGTATTTATTAAATCGATTGATAAACTGTTAAATCTTTCAATGACCTAAAAGCAAAAATGTGAATAAATACGAGTTGTTTAAACTATTTGGATTTTAACAACTGTTAAAATTTTAGGAAATAAATGAATAATAGCTTCTAGTTATAACGGAATGTTTCCGTGTTTTCGTTTAGGTGCAGCTACTTTTTTGTCTTCAAGCATATCAAATGCTTTTAATAATTTACGTCGGGTATCTTTTGGAAGGATGACTTCGTCAATAAAACCACGTCTTGCTGCTCGATAAGGATTGGCAAATTTTTCTGCGTATTCGGCTTCCTTTTCTGCTAATTTTTCTACTGGATTTTCGGCAGCAGCAATTTCTTTTCTGAAAATAATTTCACTAGCACCTTTTGCGCCCATAACTGCAATTTCTGCACCTGGCCAAGCAAAGTTTAAATCCGCTCCAATGTGTTTGGAGTTCATAACATCATAAGCGCCGCCATAGGCTTTTCTAGTAATAACAGTAACTCGCGGCACGGTGGCTTCACTTAAGGCATACAAAAGTTTAGCACCATGAACAATAATACCATTCCATTCTTGATCGGTTCCTGGTAAAAATCCTGGCACATCTACTAAAACCAATAAAGGAATATTAAAACAATCGCAAGTACGCGTAAAGCGAGCCGCCTTTCTTGAACTATTTACGCCCAATACACCTGCAAAGGCCATAGGTTGATTAGCTATTATACCAATACTTCGTCCTCCAAGCCTTGCAAAACCTACAATAATACTTCCTGCAAATTCTTTATGAATTTCATAGAATGAGTCTTCGTCAATTATGCCTGATATCACATGATGCATATCATAAGGTTTATTTGAACTCTCAGGAA
>NZ_JBATHX010000022.1:0-11017 GCF_049667265.1 Algibacter sp.
GGTTACAACTACCACAATAGTATAGAATCAATAATTGTTTGAATTTTTGAAACAAAAAAATATACGAAATCTGATTAAAAACATAAAGCAACGATAAAACGTATATTTTACTGTAAGAAATACATTATTTTATGCTATCTAAATAAAAATCCCTTTTCAATCCCGATGACTTATCGGGTGAAAAGGGAGTGTAAGATGTAGAGAGTTTTTCGGTTTACAGAAAAGTAACCAACCAAATTTTAACCCTAACTTAAAGTTAATCCTGTATACTTACTTGACTCTCTACAATATCTTTAATTGGAACTATTAATTTTCCGTCTTTTGTTTTTATAGTAACTGTTATACCGTCAATTGATTCAACGGTTCCGTTTATGTTATTAAACCCTATTTTTTGTCCTATTTCATAGGTTTTTCTGGTGTAAAACGTTCTTAACAAATCGCCTACAACTTTTTGGGATCCAAAACCAAGTGCTAATGCAAAGGCCAGTAAAAAGGCCGCTAAAATCATGGTTAAGTTGCTTGTAATTATTTCTGTATCAATCCCAGCTTGATTTAAAGCGGTGATAGAAACGAATATTAAAATGATAAAAAACACCACCTGACTTATCATTTTTGCCCCTGACAAATCCATGGATTCAAAAAACGATTTTAAACCTTTTTTTATTAGGTTGGCTAATAATAACCCTACAGTAAATATGACTAATGCAGCAAATAATTGTGGTAAAAAGCCCAACAAAGCGCTAATTTGCTCAGAAATCATTGTTAAATTCATTATATCTGAAGCCATAATTAATAGCATGATATACATCACCCACTTAACAAAACTTGATACAACTTTTACGGTATCAAAATTCAGTTTTTTACCTTCTAAAATTTCAATTTCATTTACAGCATCATCTAACTTACTTACATTTGCTAGTTTTAAAGCTTTTTTGATAATTTTTACAATAAGCTTTGTTAAAAGCCACCCAAAAACCAGCACGATTATGGTGCCTATGATATTAGGAAATATTTTAGAAATTTCTAGCCACATGTTTGTTAGAGATTCCATGGCCATATCTTTCCATTTTAATGCTTTATCCATTTATTATTAGTTTGTTAGGGTTACTTGTGGTTGTTATTTTATTTTTTTTGTTTTCTACTTCTCATAACGGTTTCTAAAACATCGCCAACGTTATAGGAAAACAACTCAGCCAACTCCATTACGAGTTTTGCCATGGCAATATCACTCATAACCTTTGCCTTAAGTTCCTCAGGAACCTCCTTAAGCGGCTGGTCTATATGTTTGAATGGATTGTCCACTAATTATTGTTTTCTTTATAAACAGTTACTAATTTATCCTTGGCGCGTTTTATTCTCATTTTTACTGCACTTTCCCCAATACTTAAAGCATTTACAATTTCCTTTATGGAAAGGTTATCTTGATACTTTAAAAGCAAAATCATTTTCTCTTCAGGAGAAATTAGCTCTAAGGCTACTTTTAATTTATCAACCTTCATAGTTAAGAAGCTTTCATCTTCGGCTTCCTCTTCTGAAAGGTTTTCTATATCTGTATAATCAACCGACTGCTTTTCAAATTTTTTAGCCGTATTTCTAGTTACATAATTCACGCAATGATTATATGTAAATGCGTATAACCAAGTTGAAAATTTAGATTTCCCTTTAAAACTACCTAATTTAACAAAGAGTTTTAAAAATACATCTTGTGTTAAATCTTTTGCCTCATCGCCATCCTTTGCAAAACCATAACATTTATTATAAACTAATCCAGCATATTTATCGTACAACACCTCAAAAAGCAATGTGTTTTTTGTTTTCACTATTGCTTCTACCAAATCTTCATCAGATAGTTTATTAATGTTGTTGAGGGTTTTCAAAATTAGCTTTCGCTATTTAGTTATTATTATTATTATTAGACACGTTCTTTTTAAAAGAGTCACAAGATTTACAAAAAAAAATAAAAATATTACGAAAAACCCTTCAAATTGAGTCATTTATAGCTATGCATCTATTATTCAAATAGCTAGCTTTGTTTAAAAAATGGGATTATAACTTTCAACTTGCTTAGTCGGGCTATCCTCATGAATTATTCAAACATTAATAAAATTTTGTTAACTTAATTTTTATTATTAATTCTTCTCATTGATATTCATAAATTAGCTAAAAATTTAGTTTATGAAATTCTTATTGACCTGTTTACTTGCAACTATTTTTATTTTACCATTACAAAGTCATGCTTTTGACGATTTTTGGGGGCAAACCGGGCATCGTGTAGTTGGTAAAATAGCCGATGATTATTTATGTGGAAAAGCTAAACGTGAAGTAAAACGTTTACTAAAAAGAAAATCCTTGGCGTTTGTTTCAACCTTTGCCGATGAAATAAAATCTGATAATCGTTATAATGAGTTTTATACCTGGCATTATATAAATATCCCGTTAGATGGTAATTATGAAGATTCTGAAGTAAACCCTAAAGGCGATTTGGTTACCGGAATAGCGTATTGCAAAAAAATTATAACTGACAAAAATTCCTCTGATGATGATAAGGCATTTTATCTAAAACTTTTAATTCATTTAATTGGCGATTTACATCAACCTATGCATATTGGTTTACAGGAAGATAAAGGTGGAAACGATTTTAAAGTACAATGGTTTTATGAAGATTCAAACCTTCACAGAGTTTGGGATTCTGAAATGATTGAAAGTTTTGATATGAGTTATGACGAACTTGCTGAAAATGCTGATTATTTAACGAAAAAACAGGTGAAAGCTATCCAAGAAGGATCGGTAATTGATTGGGTTAATGAAACGCATCAGTTAACAAAAAAGGTATATGTATCCACAGAACCTGGAGAGAATTTAAGATATAGATATTCTTATGATTATTTTACTACGGTTAGAAGCCAGTTGCAAATTGCTGGGATTCGTTTGGCTCAGGTTTTGAATGAGTTATTTTAAGGTTGATTTTAATGTAGAAATTTTCTGTTCTATTTTTTAAAGTGAATGTCTGGATTTTATTAGCAACTATACCCGTTAATTCTATAATCTTTTCAGGATATTCAGGGTTTATTTTTATTGGATTTCTCGGATAAAAACAAACTATAAATCTCTATTCATCATTTCAATTGTTAATTAAAAGTTACTATTTTAATGACAAATCAGTCTCTTCTAGTTCATCTTTAAGAAGTTTTCATTTTAATACTATTTTAGTTTGATTTGTTGGCTTAAATAAAAATGTAATAGATTAAATTTGCACCTGTTTATTGTGTTTTAAGATATTATGGATGCTTCAAAAGAACTTATAAAAGCCACCGATTTACTTCTAGAAATTTCTTCGCTTCTCATGGTTTCGGGAGCTAATACTATAAGAATAAATTTAAGTGTTAACAGATTTGCTGAGGCTTTAAATTTTAAAACCTCATGCTTTATAAGTCATAAAAGCATAATCATGACGTTGTATCAAGAAGATTCCACGCTCAGCTGCACACGGGTAAAAAACATTCCCGCCCATGCCATTAATTTTTCTGTGATTTCTGATATTAGTAGAGCTAGTTGGAGCGCAGTAACTGAGAATTGGACGTTGGAACAAATTTCTGATGAAATAGAAAAAATAAGAAACGTTAAAAGATACTCAAAACTAACGGTTCTTATAGCGGTTAGTTTAGCTGGAGCAGGTTTTTGCAATATTTTTAAAGGCGATTATTTAAACATGTTGGTTGCTTTTATAAGCACGTTTATAGGTCTGCTTGTGTTTCAATTAACCCATAAAGTAAATTATAACGTGTACATGCGAATATTTTTAGGTTCGTTAATTGCCTCTCTTTGTGCTGGATTAGGAATTGTTTACAATATTGGCGCACATCCAGAAACGGCATTAGCAACTTCCGTACTTTATTTAGTACCTGGAGTTGCCTTAATTAATTCGTTTACAGATTTATTAAACAATAATATAATTAATGGTTTGGTACGTATTACTACCGGCCTCATGATAGTTCTTGCTATAACTTTAGGCTTATTTATTACCATGCTCATTTATCAATTAAATTAATATGCTGGAAACTATAATAAAATTATTAGAAGTTGCTATTTGGTCGGGAATAGCTGCATTGGGATTTGGTTTACTATTTAACATCCCAAGAAAAACTATGATTACCGTTTTTGTTTTAGGGTTTGCCGCTGGATTGATAAAATTTACATTATTAAATTTTGGATTCAATATTGTATTGGCAACTTTAATTGCAGTAATTTTTGTTGGCGTTGTTAGTATGCCTTTGGCACATAAAATACATCATCCGCCTGTTGTTTTTTGTATACCACCGGTAATACCTATGATTCCTGGTTATTTTGCCTATAAAACGGTTTTATCTGTCATGAATTTTATCTTTATTGAAGAAGATGTTGAGAAAAGATTAGCTCTTATTGATTCTATTTTTTCTAACGGATTTACCATGTTTTTTATTTTGATATCAATAACTCTAGGAATCTCATTGCCTATGTTAATTTTGAGAAAAAATACGGTTAAGAAACTCGAGAATTAAAGTTATTTGAACAAAAAAAGCAACCGAAAAAAGTTGCTTTAAACATCTATAATTCCTGATTTCACAGGACCTAGTTATATATGTAGCGCTCTATCTTCAGTAGCCGCTAAAGCCGCTTCTTTAATAGCCTCCGTAAATGTTGGATGTGCATGAGACATACGCGATACATCTTCCGCAGAAGCGCGATATTCCATAGCTACAACAGCCTCGGCAATCATATCTGCAGCACGAGCACCAATCATGTGTACGCCTAAAATTTCATCTGTTTTTTTATCGGCAAGAATTTTTACAAATCCATCTAAATCCATACTCGCTCTACT
This sequence comes from Algibacter sp., assembly GCF_049667265.1. GTDB lineage: Bacteria > Bacteroidota > Bacteroidia > Flavobacteriales > Flavobacteriaceae > Algibacter_B. The sequence goes on from NZ_JBATHX010000022.1 coordinate 4,859, forward strand.
TCTACCTAAAGCACGCATAGGGAAAGATCCAACTTTATAATCTACGCCAGCTTCCTTAAGTTGTTCTTCTGTTTTTCCAACAGCAGCAACTTCTGGCCATGTATAAACAACACCAGGAATTAAATTATAATCAATATGTGGTTTTTGTCCGGCTATAGTTTCAGCTACAAAAACGCCTTCTTCTTCCGCTTTATGAGCCAACATAGCACCTTTTACAACATCGCCAATCGCATAAATATTCGAAGCCGATGTTTGTAAATGTCCGTTTACTTCTACTCTACCTCTATCATCTAACTTCACTCCTGCAGCTTCAGCATTTAAGCCATCTGTATAAGGTTTACGACCCACAGAAACTAAACAATAATCGCCCTTAAACTCAACTTCTTCACCTTTTTTGTTATCAGCTTTTACGATAACTTCTTTTCCTTTGCGCTCAACAGATTTCACTTTGTGTGATACTTCCATTGAAAATTTAGCTTTCTTGAAAACTTTATTTAGTTCCTTAGATAAGCCTGCATCCATGGTTGGAATAATGCGATCCATATATTCAACCACAGTAACTTCTGAGCCTAAACGACGATATACTTGGCCTAATTCTAAGCCAATAACGCCTCCTCCAATAACAATTAAATGTTTTGGAATTTCTTTAAGTTTTAATGCTTCTGTGGATGTGATAATACGCTCTTTATCAATAGTAATAAAAGGTAAGCTTGAAGGCTTACTTCCTGTTGCTATAATCGTGTTTTTTGCTTCAATCTCAGTATTTTTGTCTCCAGAAATAGTAATGTGCGTAGCATCTTTAAAGCTTCCTATACCTTGGTAAACATCAATGTTATTCTTCTTCATTAAGAAATCGATACCGCCAGTAGTTTGATCGACAACCGCTTGTTTACGAGCAATCATTTTCTCTAAATTCACTTTAATATCACCAGGAATTTCAATACCATGTTCTTCAAAATGCTTAACCGCATCATCATAATGGTGAGAAGAATCTAAAAGTGCTTTACTAGGAATACAACCTACATTTAAGCATGTTCCGCCAAGTGTTGAATATTTTTCTATAATGGCAGTTTTCATGCCTAATTGTGCGCAACGAATGGCTGCAACATATCCTCCAGGACCAGAACCAATTATGGCTACATCGTATGAATTCATATAATAATTTTGAAGTTTTCTATTTAAAAAACTAAAATACAAATAAAGATTCAAGCCAATAAAGGATTCTGGCTTTTTTTGAAGAAATTATTCCTGTTTATGAATATCTTTTAATATCCACTCCAATTCTGTGTCAATATGTGATTGAACATCCGTTAAATTTGGTGAAATAATAACGTCGGGTTTTACGCCATAACCATCAGGCTCTTGCTTTTGTGGCGCTTCAATTTGCATTAAACCCATGCGCACTTTTAACTTGGAATTTGGTAATTTATAAATCCTATAAAAACCTGCCACACATCCGTTATGAGCACCACCAGTTTCTTCGCCCACAAAAGTGGCACGCTCATTTGCTTTTAAATGTGTAGAAATTAATGAGGAAGCCGAAAAGGAATTGCCGTTTGTTAGCACATACATATGGCCTTTATAATTTAACTCATTTGGTTTTCGCGGCTTATTATATTTCATTTTAAAATACAGTTTTCCATCTACTTTTTTTGTTTTACTGTATTGCCAAGCTAATGTAAAAGGCTCCACAATGGCGAGCGCTCCAACAATTCTATAAAGCGCTGGGTTGCCGTTACTTAATAAAAATTTAATTACTGGCAATCGGCCATTTACCTCGCTAGGCTCAATAAACACATAACTTTCGCTGGTTAAATAAGCATATAAATGGTCAACTTCTGGAATTCGTCCACCAAAATTATCTCTTAAATCTAATATGAAATTTTTGGTTTTTGCTGAATCTAATTTTCTAAAACTTTCTTTATAGAATTTCTTGTAATTGCCATTAGAAAAACTTCTAATTTTCATATACGCTACCGAACTATCTTGCCCAATAAAACTAAAATTTCGGGTATATTCGTTGGATTTTGAGATAAATCCGAATTTTCTATGATCTTTTCTTCTTTTCTTTTTAGCTAATCTATTTTCTTTCTTTTCTGCCTTTGATAATTTTATTGGTTTTGCTTTTTTACTTTGAATTGAATCTGTTTCTAGGCCTTTTTCAATTTTATAAATACGCTTATAGTGTCTCAAAAAAATGGAATCTTTATTTTTAAAGGTAACTTGCAAACTATCTACCAACCCATGATCCTTTGCATAAAACCTAGAAAATCCTTTACCAACAAATCGATTATGCAAGGTGGTATTAAATCCATCTGATGCAAATCGTGTTTTAAATGTATCTGCCAAATCTTTAACTTCCGCGCCATTAAAACTTACAACTTGAGCACCAACTAAGCCTGAATCTTTACCAAAGTTGCGTTTTACCCAAAGCTTATCATCTACATAATCAAAATCTAAATTGTCAAATTCAAAGGGGTTTTTCTTTAATACTTTTTGCTCTTTTCTGGTAAACCTTTTACCAGCGCTACCAACAGCAATATGGCCTTGCCCAATGAGCGTTAAAACTGGTGCTAAGTTTTTATATAATTCTCTTGATGTTATTGGTGTATTTAATGCGTTCTTTAGACTATCAAATTTAAAATCTAAATCTTCTTTTAAAATATATTGATACAACTTCGGGTGATTTCGCTTTAATTGTCCGTAAAGCTTATCGATATCAATTCGTAAATCATCAACTGAATGCAACTTAGTAATCTGTTTATTATGCTTTTCAACACTTTTACAGGAGGAAAATAGCAGGAAAAGTGTAAATAGTAAAAACAGTTTCTTCATAAAGGCTAAAATACTAGTAATTGTAAACCAAAAAACGCATTATCGCTAATTTAAGAATGTGTAGTAAAATGAACCTCTTAATTTTTAGCTTATTGCATTTTCATTTGAATTTCTTCAACTTTTAAATAAAATCATAGGACACTCTGAACATAAATTTATGTAATTTTGTGCTTCATGCAAAAAAACATAAACATACAAAATAAGAAGGCACGGTTTCAATATGAAATTTTAGATAAGTACACCGCTGGAATAGTTTTAACAGGTACCGAAATAAAATCCATACGAAGCAGTAAAGCCTCTATTGCCGAAAGCTTTTGCGAGTTTAGTGAAAATGGCGAATTATTTGTTGTGAATATGACTATTCAAGAATATGCTTTTGGAAACTACTACAACCACAGACCAAAAGCAACCAGAAAGTTACTATTAAATAAAAAGGAACTTAAAAAATTGAATAAAGAAGTTCAAAATTCTGGGCTTACCATTATTCCGTTGCGTTTGTTTATAAATGATAAAGGCTATGCGAAATTAGTTATTGCACTAGCAAAAGGTAAAAAGTTGTTTGACAAACGCGAATCGATAAAAGATAGAGATAACAAACGCGACTTAGATAGAGTTAAGAAAGCTTACAAATAGTAAATTCTATATTTAAGTATTTCTTAACGCATATAATTATCATTATTTTCTAATTTCCCACTTTAAAATTTTTATTATGAAAAAACTATTAGGTTTTCTATTAATGAGTATCATGACTTTTAATATTCAGGCTCAAAATGAATCTAAAAAAGACATGGAAGAAACTATCGAATTTCAAGTGGATAGTACCGCAGTATTAAATTTAGATAGTACGATTTCTAACTTATATGCCGTTATTTCAGGTGAAAAAGGAATAAAACGAAATTGGGAACAATTTAAATTTCTATTTAAGCCTGATGCAAAATTAATTCCCTCAGGAAAAGATCGAAATGACAATTATTTGGTGCGCTATATGTCGCCCGACGATTATATTAAAAGTTCAGGTAAATGGTTAGTTGATAATGGTTTTTTTGAAAAGGAAATACATCGAAAGGTTGATACTTTTGGTAATATTACCCAAGTTTTTAGCAGTTATGAAGCGTTTCATAGTGAGTCGGAAGATAAACCGTTTATGCGAGGTATTAATAGTATTCAATTATTTAATGATGGCGAACGTTGGTGGATCGTTAATATTTATTGGGCACAGGAAAGTGAGGAGAACCCAATTCCAGAAAAATACTTACATTAAACTTTACTTTTATAATTCTTAACAATTTCAGATATGTTAAAAAACAACTACATACTATTATTATTTTTACTCTCTTTTATATTTAAAATTAATGCACAGGAAGCAAAACCACTTATTGTAGATGGTGAAGCACAGATAGTTGAAGCTTTTAATGTACCTGAAAAATGGATAAGACACGATTTATTTGTTGAAACAACTTTTGATACGGATGGTGATGGGAAATTGGACCGTGTACATATGGATGTTACAAGACCCATTCAAACAGATACAGAAAATTTAAAACTACCTGTAGTTTATGAATCCAGCCCTTATTACGCGGGCGTTGCACCTGATGTTGAGGGTGTGTTTTGGGATGTCAATCATGAATTGGGTGATATGGCTGAAGAGCGTGTACACCCCGACGTAACACGGTTAGGTGAACGCCCAATAATTTCAAATTCGCAAATTGAACAATGGGTTCCTAGAGGCTATATTGTTGTACATTCATCATCTCCAGGCACAGGATTATCACAGGGCTCTCCTACGGTTGGTGGTGATAACGAATCGTTAGCACCAAAAGCCGTTATTGATTGGTTATGCGGAAGAGCAAAAGGCTACACCGAACCTTATGGCAATGAGGAAGTAAAAGCTTTTTGGAGTACTGGAAAAGTGGGCATGACCGGGACTTCATACAACGGCACCATTCCTTTGGCTGCTGCCACCACAGGCGTTGAAGGATTAGAAGTTATTATTCCAGTGGCACCAAACACATCCTATTATCATTATTATCGATCAAATGGTTTAGTACGCTCTCCTGGTGGTTATTTAGGTGAAGATATTGATGTTTTATACGATTATATCCATAGCGGTGGCGAGGAATCGTTTGTTCCAAAAACCAAAGGGAAAATTAATGATGCTAATATGCCAAAAGCCTTTAAAAACAAAAGAGCCTATAGCGATGCCATGGTTAGAGATTCAGAAATGAAAAATGGCATGGATAGAATTACAGGTGATTACAACGATTTTTGGGCAGGACGTGATTATTTAAACGATATGGCACCAATGAAAGCGGCCATGCTAATGTCGCACGGTTTTAATGATTGGAATGTGATGCCTGAGCATAGCTACCGTATTTACAAAAAGGCCAAAGAAATGGGACTGGAAACTGGTATTTATTATCACCAATACGGGCATGGTGGACCACCACCAGTTAGTATGATGAACAAATGGTTCTCGCATTATTTACATGGTGTTGATAATGGCATTGAAAATGAACCAAACAAAGCATGGATAGTTCGCGAAGATGATAAAATGGAAGCACCAACAGCTTACAAAGATTATCCTAATCCTGATGCAAAAAATGTGAGCTTTCACTTAACTTCTGGTGCTCCAAAAGCTGGCGGTTTAACTACCGTAAAATCATCAAAACAAGGAATTGAAACCTTAGTTGATAATTATTCTTTTTCTGGTGAAGCATTGGCAAGAGCAGAAATTACAAATCATCGTTTATTATACGTAACACCGACACTTAAAAAAGATATTCATGTGTCTGGTTTAGCACAAATTACCGTTAAACTTGCAAGTAACAAACCTGCCGCAAATTTATCGGTTTGGTTGGTATCACTTCCGTGGAATGATAGTAGAAGAGCAAAAACTACCGATAATATTATTACGAGAGGCTGGGCAGACCCTCAAAACTCAAAATCCTTAACCCAAAGTGAGCCTTTAAAACCTGGGAAGTTTTATACGTTAACTTTTGATTTACAACCAGATGACCAAGTTATTAAAGCTGGGCAACAAATTGGTTTAGTCATTTTTTCAAGTGATAAGGAATACACATTACATCCAAATCCGGGAACTGAATTAACGATTGATTTGGACGCCACAACGTTAAATTTACCTATTGTTGGTGGTTCTGAAGCATTTGATGAAGCTTTTAAAAATTAACAAATGACTCCTCCTGATAATTCAGAAAAAACAGAAAAATTTTGGTCTGAACGCTATTTGAAAAACCAAACAGGCTGGGATATTGGCGAACCTTCAACGCCACTAAAAACATATATTGATCAACTAGAAAATAAGGA
>NZ_JBATHX010000023.1:0-7282 GCF_049667265.1 Algibacter sp.
TCAAACAGAATTCCAGAAATTACAGACGATTTATATAAAATTGATGATGCCATGAAAGCTGGTTTTGGCTGGGAACATGGTCCTTTCCAAATATGGGATGCTATTGGTGTTGAAGCTGGAATAGAAATCATGAAAGCCGAAGGCTTAGAACCTAATGTTTGGGTAAAAGACATGTTAGCTTCAGGAAGTTCATCTTTCTACACTATAAAAAATGGTGCGTCCTTTGCATATGATATTCCAAAGAAATCGCAAGAAAAAATCCCTGGACAAGATAGCTTCATCATTCTAGATAATATCAGAAAATCTAACGAAGTATTTAAAAACTCAGGTGTTGTTGTTGAAGATTTAGGTGACGGGATTCTTAATGTAGAATTCCAATCTAAAATGAATACTATTGGTGGCGACGTACTAACAGGTTTAAATAAAGCCATTGATATTGCTGAAAAAGATTTTGCTGGTTTAGTGGTTGGAAACCAAGGTGCCAATTTCTCAGTTGGTGCCAATATTGGCATGATATTTATGATGGCAGCAGAACAAGAGTATGATGAACTTAATGGTGCTATTAAATATTTCCAAGACACTATGATGCGCATGCGATATTCGTCCATACCAACCATTTCAGCGCCTCACGGCATGAGTTTAGGTGGTGCATGTGAATTATCAATGCACGCCGATAAAGTAGTTGCCGCAGCAGAAACCTATATGGGACTGGTAGAATTTGGAGTAGGTGTTATTCCAGGTGGTGGAGGTTCCAAAGAAATGGCCTTAAGAGCATCGGATACTTTTAGAAAAGGAGATGTTGAATTAAATACTTTACAAGAATACTTTTTAACTATAGGCATGGCAAAAGTATCGACTTCGGCTTATGAAGCCTTCGATTTAGGTGTTCTTCAAAAAGGAAAAGATATTGTAGTTGTTAATAAAGACCGCCAAATTGCTGTTGCAAAACAACATGCAAAATTAATGGCCGATATAGGTTACACGCAGCCTGTAAAACGTACGGATGTAAAAGTACTTGGAAAACAGGCATTAGGAATGTTCTTAGTAGGAACGGATGCAATGAAAGACTCCAACTACATTAGTGAGCATGATATGAAAATTGCCAACAAACTAGCTTACGTTATGGCTGGTGGCGATTTATCAGAACCGACATTAGTTAGCGAACAGTACTTATTAGATTTAGAGCGTGAAGCGTTTTTATCTTTATGTACAGAACGAAAAACTTTGGAACGAATTCAACACATGTTAACTAAAGGAAAACCATTAAGAAATTAGATTGTTGGATTACTGGATTTCTCGATTATTAGAAATCCAAGAAGTCTAAAAATCGAATAATCTAAAAATCGAAAAAAAATGAAAACAGCATATATAGTAAAAGCATATAGAACCGCAGTTGGTAAAGCACCAAAGGGTGTGTTTCGTTTTAAAAGAACGGATGAATTGGCAGCAGAAACCATTCAGTACATGATGAAGGAACTTCCTAATCTAGACAAAAAACGTATCGATGACGTTATTGTTGGTAATGCTATGCCAGAAGGTTCGCAAGGATTAAACATGGCAAGATTTATCTCATTAATTGGTTTGGATAGTGTTGATGTACCTGGAGTAACCGTTAATAGATTTTGTGCCTCTGGTATTGAAACTATTGGAATTGCTACAGCTAAAATTCAAGCAGGTATGGCAGATAGCATTATAGCTGGAGGAGCTGAAAGCATGAGTTCTGTGCCTATGACAGGTTTTAAACCAGAATTAAATTACGATACAGTAAGTGCTGGTCACGAAGATTATTATTGGGGTATGGGAAATACAGCTGAAGCGGTAGCAAACCAATTTAAAGTATCTCGTGAAGATCAAGATGAATTTGCATATAATTCCCATATGAAAGCTTTAAGAGCACAAGCTGAAAATCGTTTTCAGGATCAAATTGTTCCAATAGATGTAGAACAAACATATATCGATGCCAACGGAAAAAGAGCAACAAAAAAATATACGGTAACTAAAGATGAAGGCCCACGTGCTGGAACAAGCAAAGAAGCTTTAGCAAAACTTAGGGCTGTATTCGCTGCTGGAGGAAGTGTAACTGCTGGAAACTCGTCGCAAATGAGTGATGGTGCTGCTTTTGTTATGATAATGAGTGAAGATATGGTTAAAGAGCTAGGTTTAGAGCCAATTGCAAGAATGGTAAACTATGCAGCAGCAGGTGTTGAACCTCGTATCATGGGAATTGGTCCTGTGAAAGCTATTCCAAAAGCCTTAAAACAAGCTGGATTAAAACAAGACGATTTATCCTTAATAGAATTGAATGAAGCCTTTGCTTCTCAATCTTTAGCTGTAATTAGAGAATTAAACCTTAACCCTGATATTATTAACGTGAATGGTGGTGCTATTGCACTCGGACATCCGTTAGGATGTACAGGCGCAAAACTGTCTGTTCAACTTTTTGATGAAATGCGTAAGCGAGATATGAAAGGCAAATATGGAGCAGTAACTATGTGTGTTGGCACAGGTCAAGGTGCTTGTGGCATATTCGAATTTTTAAACTAAATAAAACTTAATACAAAACTATAAAATGGAAGCAACTGAAAAAGATATCCTACGGGGAGGTCAATTCTTAGTTAAAGAAACTAATTGTGAAGACGTGTTTACTCCTGAAGATTTTTCAGAAGAACAAACAATGATGAAAGAGTCTGTCATGGAATTTAATGATCGTGAAATCATTCCTCATAAAACACGTTTTGAAGCTAAAGATTACGCCTTAACTGAAGATGTTATGCGTAAAGCTGGCGATATGGGCTTTTTAAGCGTTTCAGTTCCAGAAGCTTATGGAGGCATGGGAATGGGGTTTGTATCTACTGTTTTAACTTGCGATTACATTTCTAGTGGAACAGGATCTTTTAGTACGGCATTTGGCGCCCATACTGGAATTGGTACTTTACCAATAACGTTATACGGTACAGAAGAACAAAAACAAAAATATGTTCCTAAACTAGCAACTGGCGAATGGTTTGGGTCGTATTGCTTAACGGAACCTGGCGCAGGATCTGATGCTAATTCTGGTAAAACAACTGCTGAGCTTTCGGCAGATGGAAAATCTTATAAAATTAACGGACAAAAAATGTGGATTTCAAATGCAGGTTTCTGTAGTTTGATGATTGTTTTTGCTCGAATTGAGGATGATAAAAATATTACCGGATTTATTGTTGAATATGATAAAAATAAACCTAATGGCATTGTTTTAGGTGAAGAAGAGCACAAACTAGGTATTCGTGCTTCGTCTACACGTCAAGTATTTTATAACGACACCGTAGTTCCTGTTGAAAATATGTTAGCAGGTCGTGGTGAAGGTTTTAAAATTGCCATGAATGCACTTAATGTTGGTCGGATTAAATTAGCAGCGGCTTGTTTAGATTCCCAAAGAAGAATTTTAAGTACTGCTGTAAATTATGCTAACGAGCGTAAACAATTTAAAACGCGTATTTCAGATTTTGGTGCTATTAAAACAAAATTAGCTGAAATGGCTGCTAGTGCGTATGCAGGTGAATCTGCTACTTACAGAGCTGCAAAAAATATTGAAGATAGAATTGCTCTAAGAGAAGCCGCAGGAAACTCGCATCAAGAAGCAGAACTAAAAGGCGTTGAAGAATATGCCATTGAATGTTCTATTCTTAAAGTAGCTGTATCCGAAGATGTGCAAAATGCTGCCGATGAAGGCATTCAAATTTTTGGAGGTATGGGATTCTCGGAAGAAACTCCAATGGAATCAGCTTGGAGAGATGCTCGTATTGCTCGTATTTACGAAGGAACTAACGAGATTAACAGAATGCTTACCGTTGGCATGTTAGTAAAGAAAGCGATGAAAGGACACGTAGACTTACTTGGTCCAGCTCAAAAAGTTCAGGAAGAATTAATGGGCATTCCATCATTTGATACTCCAGATTATTCTGAATTATTTTCAGAAGAAAAGGAAATGATTAAGAAGTTAAAAAAGACTTTCTTAATGGTTGCAGGTGGAGCTGTTCAAAAATACGGCCCTAAATTAGAAGATCATCAACAATTACTAATTGCAGCTGCCGATATTTTAATTGAAATTTATATGGCAGAATCGGCTATTTTAAGAACAGAAAAAAATGTTAAGCGTACTAGCGAAAAAGAACAATCTGCTCAGATAGCCATGGCTAAATTATATTTATATCATGCTGTAGATATTGTTGAAGAAAAAGGAAAAGAAAGTATTATCTCGTTCGCTGAAGGCGATGAACAACGTATGCTACTTATGGGGTTAAAGCGTTTTACAAAATATGTAAACTATCCAGATATTGTAGATTTAAGAATTGAAATAGCTGAAAAAGTTAAAGCAGAAAATAAATATTGCTTTTAATTTGAATCAGTAAAATTTATAGAGTGACTAACTCAATTGCTAAAAAGCGCTTCGAATTAATTTTCGAGGCGTTTTTTTATTTCACTATCTTTATATTTTAAAAATTAAAAATTCATGAAATACGGATACAACTTACTTCTAATACTCTTATTTACACCTCTATTTTTTTTAAATGCTCAGGGCTTGCTCTCAGAAAAAACCAGTTTCACAAAACAAGATACTTTAAGAGGAAGCATCACTCCAGAGCGTGAATGGTGGGATTTAAGCTATTATCATTTAGATATAAAAGTGGACCCAGAAAACAAATTTATATCTGGCAAAAACACCATCCAATACAAAGTTTTAAAAAACGATTCTGTTATGCAAATTGATTTGCAATCGCCCATGAAAATTCTAAAAGCCATTCAAAACGGAAAAGAATTAAAAATTAGAGACGATGGCAATGCTCATTTTATTTCATTAATTGATAATCAAAACATTGATGATATTAATAATTTAGAAGTTTATTACGAAGGCCACCCAAAAGAAGCTGTAAGAGCACCTTGGGATGGCGGTATTTCTTGGAAAAAAGACAAAAATGGAAATGATTTTATTGCTTCATCTTGTCAAGGTTTAGGTGCTAGTGTTTGGTGGCCATGTAAAGACCATATGTACGACGAAGTTGATAGTATGCAAATTAGTGTTAATGTGCCTAGTAAATTAATAAACGTATCTAACGGTAGATTACGACTAGTAGAGCAAATTGGAGATACCAAAACGTTCCATTGGATTGTAAAAAACCCAATTAACAATTATGGCGTCAATATTAATATTGCAGATTATGCAAATTTTTCCGAAGTATATGATGGGCAGGCAGGAAATTTAGATTTAGATTACTATGTTTTAAACTACAACCTTGAGAAGGCTAAAGAACAGTTTAAACAAGTGCCTATGATGTTAAAAGCATTTGAGCATTGGTTTGGACAATACCCTTTTTACAGAGACAGCTTTAAACTTGTTGAGGCACCCTATTTAGGTATGGAACACCAAAGTTCTGTAACCTACGGAAATGGATATCAAAACGGGTATTTAGGAAACGATTTATCAGGCACAGGATGGGGCTTAAAGTTTGATTTTATCATTATTCATGAATCTGGACACGAGTGGTATGCGAATAATATAACAAATAAAGATGCTGCAGATATGTGGATTCATGAAGGATTTACTGCCTATTCTGAAAACCTGTTTTTGGATTATCACTTTGGAAAAGAAGCTTCAGCTGAATATGTGATAGGAACTCGAAAAAACATTCAAAACGAACAACCAATAATTGGTCATTATAATGTTAACGCAGAAGGCTCTGGAGACATGTATTATAAAGGAGCCAATATGCTACATACACTAAGACAGCTAATCGAAGATGACGAAAAGTGGAGAAAAATATTGCGTAAAATGAACGTAGAATTTTATCATCAAACTGTAACAACGCAGCAAATTGAAGATTTCCTTTCTAGAGAGACTGGAATTGATTTAGCAGAGTTCTTTAACCAATACTTAAGAAGCACTAAAGTGCCTACTTTAGAATATTCTATAAAAAAGAAGTCATTAGAATTCCGCTGGACGAATATTGTAGAAGGTTTCGATATGCCTATTCAAATTAAAATTAATGACGAGGAAAAGTGGTTGTTTCCAAAGGCTGAATGGAACACTTTGACATTAGATTCAAAAATTGATGATTTTGAAGTAGACAAGGATTTTTACATTGAAACAAAAAAAATATAAATTTTGGGCGACTTTCAAGAAATTCATTTTGAAAGAGATACTGATTGGTATGATTGGCTATTAAACAATCATAAAAAAGAAAAGGCTGTTTATCTTATTTTTTACAAATTAGAATTGAATATTCCCACCATGCGATGGGAAGAAGCTGTTAAAGTTGCCATTTGTTTTGGTTGGATTGACTCCACCGTAAAAAGTTTAGGCAACGGAAAAAGGAGGCAATACTTCTGCCCCAGAAACCCAAAAAGTACTTGGAGCGCGGTAAATAAAAAATATGTGAAGGAGTTAACCAAAGCCAGTTTAATTCATAAATCTGGTTACCATATGATTGAATTAGCTAAAAAGACTGGCACTTGGACTGCCATGGATGATGTTGAAAATGGCGTTATTCCAAAAGACTTACAACAAGCATTTAAAGAAAATGAAAGAGCCTTTGAAAACTACCAGAATTTTTCAAGAGGCTATAGAAAAAGCTACCTTTCTTGGCTGCATAGTGCCAAACGAGAAGACACAAGAAAAAAGCGCATAACCCAAATAATTGAATTATGCGCTAATAATATTAAAAGTAGAGATAGCTGGTAAATTGGTGGATTAAATACCACTTATAAAACTTCCGTATGGATCTTTAAATTGAATACCTTCTGTAAATCGATGTTTACTGAGTAAATTATATTCTACTAATGCCCAAAGCACAAATTCTTTTACAAAATAACTATCTTGTTTTGATAAATTTGGCTGATACTTTCCTAATAAATCATCAAGTGGTGAAATAGCATCTAATATATTTTTATATTCTTTATCACGCAAATCATCTAATAACTCAAAACCTTCTTTTTGATTGAAAAACCAAGAAACTACATCATCATAAGGACTTTCTTCCTCTTGCTTTTGAAGTTTACTAATCTTAGGAAAAAACTCTTCAAATAGCCTTTTAACAGCTTCGCCAATTAAATTATAAGCAACAACTGCAGCACCTTCTTGTTCGCCTTCATAAACCAATTCTACTTTCCCTGTAATTGCTGGAATAATCCCAACAAAATCAGATAACCTCAACGTTGTTTTACCATCATCATTTATTAAAGTCCGACGCTCTGCGGTAATTAATAAATTTTCTAAAGCCCTAATACTTAATCGAGCACTTACACC
>NZ_JBATHX010000024.1:0-2349 GCF_049667265.1 Algibacter sp.
CTCCTTGCATTAATAAAACAAATACTAATTTTTTCATTCTAAACTTTAACGGGTAAATCATTAATAATTTGGACATTTAAATTTTTGCAAGATTACCTTTCCATCCTTTATTAAATTGGATTACTAACTCTTCAACAATTTCAGGGTTTTGACTAGCTATGTTTTTAGTTTCAGTAGGGTCATTCACGTGGTCGTATAATTCCACAAAAAGTGGCGCTTTTTCAGGGTTCTTATAATCTTTCCAAATTATCACTCTATAGTTATTGGTGCGCATGGAATATCCCATTACATTATTTTCAAACAAATCTCTATCCCATTTATCGCCTTGTTGATTTATTATACGTTCTTCAACCTCTTCAATTAATGGTCCAAAATATGTTTCGCGCATTCCTTTTGATAATGGATTTGCTGCCCATTCCCTTAACGCTGGGTTTGGAAACTGGCTAAAAGCAGCCGATTTCCATTCGAGATTCGGGTCTGTTAATAATGGAACAAAACTTTGGCCTTCCAAATGTTTTGGTTTTTCGATCCCTGCTAATTCACAAAGTGTTGGATACATATCTACTAATTCTACTAAAGCTTCCGATTTTTTTCCTCGTATTTCTTTTTCCATATCTGGTGTCCATATTATTAAAGGCACTCTAGTCGCTATTTCATAATTGGTAGCTTTACCCCATATACCCATATCTCCCAAATGCCATCCGTGGTCACTCCAAACAATTATAATTGTATTATCTCTAACTCCAGCTTCATCCAAAGCATCAATCATTTTTCCAATTTGTGCATCTACATAACTAACGCAGGCCAAATACGCATGCTTTAAAGTTCTCGCCATTTCATCATCTATAGGTCCCTTTTTAGGAATCCCATATCTAGCACGTAATTCGAAAGACGGATGCAGACCCATTGCAGCACCGTCAATTGGTCCTTCAGTTTGTTTAGCTAATTCAATTTTCGAAGGATCATACAAATCCCAATACTTTGTAGGTGCTAGCCAATCTAGGTGTGGTTTTTTCATGCCCATACCCAAAAAGAAAGGTTTATCAGGATTCTTTTCAAGCATATCTTTTAATGTGGCAATTGCTAATTCTGCATTGTATCCATCTTCATAAAAATAATCGGGGACATCAGCATTTTCATAAGCAGGCCCTTTTCCTAAACCATTTCTTGGTGCATCCTTGCCATATTTGGCAATCATGTCCGCTTGATTTTTTTTGAACATGGCTTGGTTTTCGGGAAGCGCAAAACCGCCAGGTGTATTAGCTTTTTCAACAGTCATTTTATCATAAGCAGGTTTTCTACTCCATGATAATTCAGCATCACCAAACTTGTCATTGTGATATATTTTACCGGTACTTGTGGTTTCATAACCGTTGGCCCAAAAATGTTGCGGTAAGGTTAAAATATCAGGATTAATATCTCTGAAATATGTAAAATTCTCAATAACATTAATCGTTTCTGGTCTTGCACCAGTCATTAAACTAGCTCTTGATGGACTACATATAGGTTCTTGACAATAGGCTTTATTAAACAACAAGCCATTGCCTGCCAGTTTATCTAAGTTTGGTGTGATTGCAATATCAGATCCATAAGCACCAATTTCAGGGCGTAAATCATCGATAGCAAGGAATAAAATATTTGGTTTTTTCTTTGGTTCTTCCTTTTGCTCTGTTTTTGATTTACAGCCGACAACAATTGCTAACAGAAAAATAATTTTGAATAATCTCATTTTTAGTATTAAATTTAGTTTGCTCTTTTTAAAACTACAGAAAACAAGTAGCTCTACTTATATGTTCTCAAAGAAATAACAAATAATCAATCCAATAAGTTCCATATTTATCCAGTAGCATAACTATTTTATCCCGTTTGCTATACTAATTAAAACTATTGGTTGCTCAGCTTTAATAATTACTTTTGGAAAAAACCGTTACAAAAACACAACTTTAGCTAAAAAAGATAAAACTGTTAGGTATTCCTTTTGAAATTGATATCAATTAATAGGAAGCCTTTTAGTTAAAAAAACTGATTAGCTAAATACTAATTAATTTTTACAACATCTACAAAGAGTGGACCTATGGGTAATCGGTCTGTTTTTATATACGCATGAAAATTTCCTAATCTGGCTGATAATTCGACTTTCTCAAAAACAACTTGCTTTTGATTTTTCTTAATAGGAAGCGATACATGCACATCATTATATTTGATGTGTGCCACCCCATTTGACTCTATTTCTGGTAAATCCAAAGTAATTCGATAATTCCCCTTTTCTGTCTTAACGCGCCAAAAACCTAATTGATTATCTTCAATTACTCGAGGTCCTCCATAATCAAAGCGTGAAATAACACGTGG
>NZ_JBATHX010000025.1:0-4254 GCF_049667265.1 Algibacter sp.
AAGATAAATACGAGGTAGCTCCAGAAAAATTAATTGCAGCTGGTAGAGCTAGTTACCAACCTGTTGCTGAAAATAATTCAAGTGAAAACAGATCAAAAAACAGACGTACACGAATTATTATTCTTCCGAACATCGACAAATTTTTCGCTTTAATGGCCGAAAATAATGATGCCGTTGCGGAAATCAATATTTTAGATTAAGAAAAATAATTAAATATTTTTATATAAAAAGCATCCCAATTGGGATGCTTTTTTAGTTTTTTATAATGATGATATTTCTAAATGTCTTGCGCTACGCCTATTTGGTCTAATTCGGTCTGCGATTCTTTTCTAGCTTCAAATTTAGCGATATCTACCACAAAGGTATTTGACATGGAATCGTGCCAACCTTTACCGTTTGTTCCTAAAAAAGACAATCCATCAAATGGAATTAATCTGCACAAACTTCTTTTAACAATATCTTGATTGGTTGGCATGTCTCCATTAGCCATTATCACCATCGTTTTTGTAACGTATTTTCCTAAAGTTCTATTTGTTAAGCTTTCCATTAAAAAGAAATATATAAACATTAAAAGATAGGAATAAAACAAATCTTCAAACTTGGTCATTTCAGCCCAATAATTATTTAAATCATAATCTCCTGTGAATTCACCGTAATAGAAAAAAGAATACGCAATGGCATACATTACCGCATATTGAGGTATTAAATCTATTAAATGGTTTACAAAACGCATATTCTTACTTGCTAAAAGATCTTCGGTAACAATAAAATTGGGTTCTGTCATTTAATGCTGTGTTTAAATTTTAAATATAGAATTTTTAATACAAAAAAAGCATCTCTGTTGAGATGCTTTTTTAAAAATTTGGGGTTCCCTCTTTCGAGGGAACAAACCCAATAATAATATTATTATAATTTATTACCCTTCACAACTTGTGCACTCTTTCTTTTGCTTAAACTTCTGTGCAGCATTCATACTGTGTTGGTAGTACAATGATTTTACACCTAGTTTCCATGCCGTAACATAAATTTTATTAATGTCTTTAACTGGCATATCTGGATGCACCATAATGTTTATAGATTGCCCTTGATCGATATGATTTTGTCTATTTGCCGCTTGGTAAATAATAGTCATCTGATCAATTTCAGAATAGGTTTTAAATACATCTTTTTCATGTTCAGTAAGACCCTCTAAATGTTGTACAGAACCATCATAATCGCGAATACTTTCCCAAACTTTTTTAGTATTCATGCCCTTATCCTTTAAAAGCTCAACTAAATATGGGTTTTTAATAGTTGTTTTTATTTTAGCAATATCCTTCACATAACTATTAGACCAAATTGGCTCAATACCTTGTGAAACTTGCCCTAAAATAAAGGCTGAAGATGTAGTTGGTGCCACAGCATTTAAAGTTGTATTACGTCTTCCGTAACCTTTCAATACTTCTGGCTCACCAAATAATTTGGCTAATTCTACTGATGCCTTTTTTGATTTATCGTTTATAGTTTTAAATATTTCACTATTCAAATTAAAAGCTTCCTGACTATCAAAACCTAACATTTTAGATTGTAATAATGAGTGCCAACCTAATGCTCCAAGTCCTAAAGCTCTATTTTCTTTTGCGAAACAATAGGCTTTCTCCATGAACATGAATGTTTGCCTATCATCACGATCTGAAGAATCTCTATACACTTCTAATTTTGTAATAAACTCTTCTAAAACCGCATCTAGAAAATATACCATGGTTTCAACAGCATCTGTATCTTTCCATTTGTCATAATGCAATAGGTTTATTGAAGATAATACGCATACAAAAGACCATTTTTCATTAGTAGGTAACATGATTTCTGAACATAAATTACTTGCATAAATTTCATGTTTATTATCTTGATAACAATCTGGTGCGGCGTTATTGGCATTATCTCTAAAGAAAATATAAGGGTATCCTATTTCTCCTCTACGTTGTAAAACTTTTGCCCAAACAGCTCTTTTTTCAGAATCCCCATCAATCATTTCTTGCATCCAATCATTCCCTACTGTAACACCGTGGGTTAATTCTTGAATTGGGTTACCTTCTGTTCCTATTTCTAAAAACTCATTAATATCGTTATGCTCAATTGGTAAATACGGAGAAAAACGACCTCTTCTCACAGAACCTTGACTTACAACATCTACCATTTTTTCAAACAGTTGCATAATATGTACGGCTCCAGATGATTCTCCATTATTTTTTACTGGCGCACCTCTATGACGAAGTTTCCCAAAGTAACCAGAAGTACCACCTCCTAATTTCGACATCATTCCTACCTCTGATTGTGTATAAAGGATATCTCCCATATCATCAGAAATATGCGAACCAAAACAACTAATTGGTAAGCCACGTTTTTTACCAAAGTTAGACCAAACTGGAGATGCTAATGAATAATAGCCTTCTGCCATATAGCCATAAAACTTATCAGCAAAACCATCTATTTTTAAGATTTTTTCTGCGTTATTGGCAATTTCTCTAATACGTTCTTCAGGTGTTGTATCACCAGTAAGATATCCAGATGAAAGAAATTGACGACTATGATCAGTCAGCCATTTTATTTCTGGTTCAGCATTTGCTTCTTTTATAGCTTCTTTTCTAGCTTTAATTAATTCGTCGTGATTTGAGGTTTTTGTTGTTTCTAGGTTCACTTTGTTTTCGAGGTCTGGATTAATGTTGTTCATAGTTTAAAATAGGTCGTCACTAGTTATACTTTTTGTTCTTTTACTATAGTTAATGGATCGTTTCACGAAGAAATCTCCATGTTTGGTTCCTATAATTTCGTCGTCAAACCATTCGGTTTGCGCTATTAATTTTTCGTCAACATCAAACACTTTTTCAATGCCAATGCTTTCTAATGAATTATTAAATCTGTTCTTAATAAATTCATTGATAACATCTTTTGGTAAGAATTCTAATTCTCCAGCTTCAAAAATCCAATCGACAAGTTTACTTTCAGATTTAAAAGCTTCCACACATAATTCTTGAACTAAAGTATTGTGATCTTCATCAAACCAAGTTGGGTTTTCATTTTTTATAATTCTAATCACGTCAATTCCAAAATCGCCATGGATTTGTTCTTCTTTAGAAGTTGCCTCAACAACGTTAGAAACCCCTTTAAGCATGTTTTTGTGCTTGTTGAAAGCCATGATTATTAAAAACTGAGAAAACAAAGACACATGTTCTATAAATAGAGAAAACAATAAAATAGATTCTGCATACTCTTTATTATCTTCACTTTTAGCGTTCTTTAAAGCTGTTTCTAAATAATGAACACGTCTCATTATTACCGGCTTTTTCTTTAGGTTTTTAAACTCATTGTTAAGACCTAATATTTCTAATAAGTGTGAATAGGCATCATGATGGCGCACTTCGCTTTCTGCAAATGTAGCTCCTACCGATCCTATTTCCGGTTTTGGCATTTTGTGATAAATGTCGCCCCAAAAAGATTTTACAGCCACTTCAATTTGCGAAATTGCAAGCATGGTATTTTTTATAGCATTTTGCTCAACAACAGTCAGTCTTGTTTTAAAATCTTGAATATCGCTGGTGAAGTTAAATTCAGAATGAATCCAATACGAATGTCTAATAGCATCAACATAGTCGTTAAGTTCTGGATACTCGTATGGTTTTAAATTAATTCGTTTTTCAAAAATATTTGTTTTTCTATTTCTGGCTTGTTCGTCTCTGTATAATATGTACGCTTTAGCAACCGCAGGAAAAGAACTTACCATTAATGTTTCCTCAACTAGATCTTGTACTTCTTCAACTGTAGGTAAATAGTTAATATCTTTTGCTTTTCTACCTATTAAGATTTGTAAAACATTAACAGAAATAGCATTTGCATCTTCTTTAGTACCATTACCAACAGATAACATTGCTTTTTCAATGGCATTAGAAATTTTATTTAAAACAAACGGGCTTGTTTCATAATCTCTTTTTATAATCTGTGTGATTTCCATAATATTTTTAATTTAAAGGCTAAAAGTTATTAGAATATTTAGGGGCTACTTTCTAAATTTCTATAGTAAATTCCGTAAAATATGATTTGTTTTTGCTCAAAAAAGGCAACATGTTTTTTTTTGAAATTTCATTTTTTTGAATAAAAAATAAAAAACATCCTGTTATTTGCTCTCCACAAAGATTGCAAAATGATTAACATGTTTTGAGAATTTGAAGAAACGTTTTCAACAAGTTTTTAACAATTAAAAAAACTTATGTAAAAAAT
>NZ_JBATHX010000026.1:0-3568 GCF_049667265.1 Algibacter sp.
GATTTAATAATAGGATTAGTAGTGTCCTTAATTTCTATTCCAAAAAGCATGGGATTCATTGGGCGCTCTTCCTTATCTCGAATTTCATAATGCAAGTGTGGTCCACCAGAACCACCCGAATTTCCACTATAAGCAATAAGACTATCTTTTAAAACAGGTAAATCTTCGGCTTTAGGGAATAATTCAATTTCATATGATTCTTTTTCGTATTGCAGCTTTTTTACATAAGCCTCAATATCGGGCGAGAATTTTTGAAGATGGGCATATACTGTTGTATAACCATTTGGATGTGTAATGTATAAGGCTTTACCGTAACCGAAATGTGATACTTTTATTCTGCTCACAAATCCACTTGCTGAAGCTTTAACATTTAATCCGGTACGTTGTTGGGTTTTAATATCCATGCCAGAATGAAAATGGTTGGAGCGTAGTTCTGCAAACGTGCCTGCTAAAACTAAAGGAATTTCTAATGGATTACTAAAATAATCTTGCGGGTAATTGTTTTGCGCACTTGAAAACATTGAAAAAACTAGAAAGAGGGACAGTATAAATCGCATAAAAATGTATTGGGCTAAAATAATTATTTGATATGAAAGCACAAAGAATAAAACAAAAATCAAGCCATGTTAGTGAAACTCTATTTTGAAAAGCCCCGCGGGCGAATTCAAAATAGTAAGTTGAACTCCTGCCTGCCGGCAGGCAGGAATCCCGAATTTATTTCGGGATCTTTGGAGTTAATAAGGTGAATTAATAAGACTCAGGCAATGCCAAACTCGCCAATTGTTTTGTTAAGGCCTTTATGTTTGCAGATGCACCCGCGTTAGGGATTGCAGAGGAAAGCCCACAGCCCGACGTAGGAGGAGCGAGGACTTGTAACCGAAAGCCCGACCCCTTGTGGGTAACGCCCAAATAATTTATAGCGAACTGCGATTAAATAAAATTTTATGATAAAACAATTGTAATATTTGGCTAGGAATGTTAACTTTGTAGGGTAAGTATTGAAATTTGTAAATGAGTAATATTGAAGATATTGTAGATTCATTAGAAAACAAGATTAGTAAGGTATTACACAAACTAGAGCTTTTAAAACTTGCTAATTTGAAATTAAATGAAGAATTAGAGGTTTCAAAGCAAGAAAATTTAGCCCAACAAAAGCATATTGCTGGATGGGAGGAAAAGTATGAAGCGCTTAAAATGGCAAATACAATACTTGGTAGTGACGATAATAAAAGAGAAACTAAGCTTAAAATAAACGCATTAATTAGAGATATTGACCATTGTATTGCTCAACTCGCTGATTAAAGTTAATTAAATTCAATGTCAGAAAAGCTTAAAATAAAGCTGTCTATAGCTAATAGAGTATATCCGTTAACGATTGAGTCAAGTCAAGAGGAAGGATTGCGTAAAGCGGCTAAAAACATTGAGGCTATGATAAAGCAATTTGAGCAAAGTTATTCTGTTCGAGATAAACAAGATGTATTGGCTATGTGTGCCTTGCAATTTGCCTCTCAAGTAGAGCAGAAGTCTATTGATAAAGCAAATGTAAACGAGCATGTAGAAGAAAAACTAAATGCTTTAAATGAATTGTTACATTCGCATTTAGTCTCTTAAACGTTCTTTAAAATAAACTAAAAGTTACTGCCTACATTGGTTATTTTTTTTGATAAACTCAACGTTAATTCTTTAAAAAGGGTGAGTTTAAGTTGTAAAAGCACGCTGCCTTAGTCGCAGATCCTTGATCAGCTTGTTAGCCCTAAACTTGTTTTTAAGGAGTTTATACAAAACTTTATACTGGTGTAGGCTTTTTTATATACTATAATCAACTAAACAAAAGAATGGATAACTCAATTATATTTGCAATAGGTGGTGTTATATTAGGGCTAATAATTGGCTTTATTATTGCAAAAACCCTAGAGAAAAACAATGCTTCAAAACTTGTAAAAGAAGCTAAAAGAAGTGCTACTTCCATACTTAAGGAAGCTAAAAGTGAAGGTGAAACGCTGAAAAAAGATAAAATTCTTCAAGCCAAGGAAAAATTTATAGAACTTAAATCTGAGCATGAAAAGGTTATTTTATCGCGTGATCAGAAAATGGGAGAAGCTGAAAAGCGTGTTCGAGATAAGGAATCTCAAATTTCAAGTGAACTTTCAAAAAGCGCTAAGCTAAATCAAAGTTTAGAAGATAAAGTGAAAGATTACAACCATAGGTTAGATGTGCTTGAAAAGAAGCAAGACGAGGTTGATAAATTACATAAAAGCCAGGTACAGCAATTAGAAGTTATTTCGAGCCTTTCGGCAGAAGAAGCTAAAGAGCAATTAGTAGAATCTTTAAAAGGAGAAGCTAAGAATGATGCTATGGCTTACATTCAAAGCTCCATGGAGGAAGCAAAATTGACTGCTGAACAGGATGCTAAGAAGATTATTATTAATACCATTCAGCGTATTGGTACTGAAGAAGCAGTTGATAACTGCGTATCCGTGTTTAATATTGAATCTGATGATGTAAAAGGACGAATTATTGGTCGTGAGGGACGAAATATTAGAGCTATTGAAGCTGCAACAGGTGTTGAAATAATTGTTGATGATACTCCTGAGGCCATCATCTTATCATGTTTTGATTCTGTACGTCGAGAAGTGGCGCGTTTATCTTTACATAAATTAGTTACTGATGGTAGAATTCACCCTGCACGTATTGAGGAAATAGTAAACAAAACTCAAAAGCAAATAGAACAAGAAATTATAGAGGTTGGAAAGCGTACCGTTATTGATTTAGGAATTCATAATTTAAATCCTGAGTTAATTAAAATGGTAGGTAGAATGAAATATCGTTCGTCTTACGGGCAGAACTTATTACAACACTCGCGTGAAGTTGCAAAACTTTGTGGCGTCATGGCGGCAGAATTAGGTTTAAACCCTAAAATGGCTAAAAGAGCAGGTTTATTACACGATATTGGAAAAGTGCCAGATGCAGAAGCAGATATGGAAACGCCTCACGCTATATTAGGTATGCAATGGGCTGAGAAATTTGGTGAAAAAGAAGATGTTTGTAATGCTATTGGAGCACACCATGATGAAATAGAAATGAAATCATTATTGGCGCCAATTGTTCAGGTTTGTGATGCTATTTCCGGAGCAAGACCAGGAGCAAGACGTCAAGTTTTAGATAGTTATATACAACGATTAAAAGATTTAGAAGATATTGCTTTCGGATTTACAGGTGTGAAAAAAGCTTATGCAATTCAAGCTGGTAGAGAATTACGAGTTATTGTTGAAAGTGAAAAAGTAGACGATCAAAAGGCTGCGGATTTATCATTCAGTATATCTCAAAAAGTACAGACGGATATGACGTACCCTGGGCAAGTTAAAGTAACGGTTATTAGAGAAACAAGAGCCGTTAATATTGCGAAGTAACAAATTCCTGCGAAGGCAGGAATCTCATAAAAAGAAGCATTTATTAAAATTTAAAAAATCCAGTTAACGCTGGATTTTTTAGTTTTGCTAACAACTAACAACTAACAACTAACAACTAACAACTAACAACTAACAACTAACAACTAACAACTAACAAC
>NZ_JBATHX010000027.1:0-2142 GCF_049667265.1 Algibacter sp.
AAGCGTTTTCAAGTTTTGTAACCTGAGCTTGCGTATCAAAACCGCTGGATTGCGCTGTAAACATATCGCTTTGCGCTTTCGAAATTTTATCGGTAAAGGCAGCATTGGTTCTAGATAATTCCAATCGGGCGTTGATTACTTCATTCTGACTGGCCAAATATTTATTTTCTTGCGAAATAAGTTTCGCCTGGGTTTCTTGAAGTTTTAATCGTTTTTCCTCCACATCTTTTACCGCTTTTAAGCCTTCTTCTTGCAAGGTTTCAATTCGATTAAACTGAGTTTCTGCAATTTTTAAGTTGGTTTTGGCAGCTTCTAAATCAATACTATCACTTTTCACTTTTAAGTGAGATTGCATCAACTTATTTTTGGTTTGCTCAAGTTTTAATGTTTGTTCGTTTCGCAATGCGGAAATTTGCCTATTTAAAGCATCTACTTTTCCGCCATAAGCGGTAACTGAAGAAGATTTTGCTTGAATTTGATCATTGGTTCTTTCCATCAATCTATCATCAAAATACTCACTTTTCACTTCAGAAATTCTTAAAATAGTATCGCCTTTTTTAACTTCATCACCTTCTTGTACATACCACGCTTCAATGCGTCCTGGTATTTGAGATTGGATATGTTGCGGACGCTGATTAGGTTTTAAAGTAGTCACAATTCCTTGCCCAGTTATATTCTGAGTCCATGGTAAAAACAACACAATAAACCCGATAATAGCGGCAGCCAGCAAAAACCTGTTAAAGTATTTGTAGTACTTTATATTCATGATTTTTTTACCAGACTTATATGCTGCCAAGTCTATTTTTTTGTTCAATTGGTTATGAGATATATTGAGCATAGCTTAGTCTTTTTTAGATTTTATTCTACCTTTTTTTAAGGTGATCTTTTCTGTACATTTATCCGTCCAAACAGAACTAAAACTAACTACAATTAGTGCCCATGGTCTGTCTGGATGTGATAAATAATTCACAATGGCTTCTGTTTCTTTCCTATTAAATCTATCTAAGGCATCCTCAAGAATAAGTACTTTCGGGTTCTTTAAAATGGCGCGAGCCAAAACAATTTTTTTAGATAATGAATAAGACATCTGTTTGCCATCGGGGTAAAGTATGGTGTTTAAACCTTCTGGCTGCTCTTTAATAAAAGGCTTGAGTCCTACAATTTCTAGTATTTCATATATTTTTTCATCTGAAATGCCATAGTTTGAAAATGTTAGATTTTCTCTGATGGTGCCTTCAAAAGGATTTTCATCAGACAAGGATAATCCTAATTGCGACCTGTAAAAATTTAGGTGTAAACTGTTAATGGACATATCGTTTACGTAAACATGACCGCCAGTTGGTTGAATGACACCAGCAATTAACCGTAATAAGGTTGATTTTCCTGAACCACTTTCTCCTTGAATTAGAATTCTGCTTTTTGAATTTATTTTTAATGAAATATTTTTTAAAATATGCTTATCTCTATTATCAACTTCGTAAGAAACATTTTCTAATTCAATTTGAATGCCTTTGGAAAATTGTGGGGTTTCTCCAGTTTGACTTTCTAATTTTTTATCAACAATTTGGCCTATTTTTTCTAAAGATGTTAGGGCATCATAAAAAGATTCTAAACCTAAAATAAGTTTTTCAACGGATGCGATAACCAGTAATATGATGATTTCGGCAGCCACAAACTGACCAATATTCATTTCCTGATTTAAAACTAAAGCACCACCAATTAATAATAAACTGGCAGTTACAATAACCTTAAAACTTATCATTTGGATAAATTGTAACATTAAAATTTTAAAATGACTTTCTCTTGCCTTTAAATAATCGCTAACTAAATCGTCGTTTTTATCGATACCAAGGCTGGTACTTCCAGAAAGTTTGAAACTAATTAATGAACGTGCGATTTCTTGAATCCAATGGGCTACTTTGTATTTATTTTTAGATTCTATTAAGCTAGTTTTTAGTCCTTTAATTGCTGTAAACTTGAACACAACAAAAATTAAGATTAACAATAACAACCCAAAAATGATAAAAAATGGATGGTAAAATGATAATAGAATTAAGGCAAATAAAATTTGTAAAACCGCTGTTGGAACATCAATTAAAATTTTTGATAAACTTTTTTGAATGGTTAGCGTATCGAAAAATC
>NZ_JBATHX010000028.1:0-2131 GCF_049667265.1 Algibacter sp.
GCCTTGCTTTTGCCAAATCGAGGTACGAAATTCATGAACTCAAAAATTTAAAATAGAAAACTCGTGAATAAAGCCAAGTTGTCCCGAAACAAGTTCGGGACAGGTAATAACGTCGGATTACAGACCAGACATGTTCTAAAATCCGACGTTTTGTACAATAGTGATAAATTAAAAGTAAAATCAAAAAAAGCATTATGGTTTAATATTCTGATTTACTTTAAATATATTATTTGGGTCGAACTTTTGTTTGATTTTTGCCAGTC
This sequence comes from Algibacter sp., assembly GCF_049667265.1. GTDB lineage: Bacteria > Bacteroidota > Bacteroidia > Flavobacteriales > Flavobacteriaceae > Algibacter_B. The sequence goes on from NZ_JBATHX010000028.1 coordinate 264, forward strand.
TATCGTAATTGTGTTTATAACTGGCTTTAACGCGTTCTTGCCCTTCATCCATCATAAAATTAGAGTATGCGCCACCAGCTGAGTATGGATGCAAGGCATTAAAATAGTCCTTACACCAATTGGTGATTTTATTCGCGTTTTTAGGGTCGGGATCCACGCCTACATAAACACCAGCATATTTTGCATTTCTGTAAGCCCAAGGTGTATCTTCTGCTCCTACTCGACTTGCTGCTCCACTTATATGATACAAATGCATTTGAGATAATGGTGTTGGAATTTTAGATCCGAATTTTAAATGCTGCGCCGTAATTTCTGGCGTTAATTTGTTAAAGAAATCGGCTCTCCAATACCATTGCATTCCTGTTGGAAAGAACCCATCAAACATACTTTGTAAAGCAGGATAAGGCATTTCGCCAACATGAGCAAACACAGGATTAAGATTTAAAACCGTCTTAAATAAGTCGTTAAATGTATCGGCATCTCCTGTATAACACCAAACAATGGCACAAAACTGTTTGTTGTGTAATTCGGACGGAAATGGTGATTCTGGAACAATCATAGTCGCTATAAAACCGCTTAGATCGTCGGATGCATTTTGAATGAATCCATCATACCAAGCCATAATTTCCTCGACACGTTCTATTGGCCAAAAGGTTGGTCCCGCTATTACCGTTTTTTGAGGATGTGCTTGAAATGTAAAGGATGTTACCACTCCAAAATTTCCGCCACCTCCACGAATGGCCCAAAATAAATCGGTATTTTGTTTTGCATTGACTGTAACGAATCTACCATCGGCTAAGACCATATCTGCTTCTAATAGGTTATCTATGGTGAGTCCATATTTCCGACTTAAATAACCAACGCCGCCTCCAAGGGTTAAACCACCAACTCCTGTGCTTGATACCATGCCTGAAGGAATTGCTAAACCATATTCATGTGTGACAGCATCAACTTCGTTCCAAATATTACCGCCACCAACCTTAACGGTATTGTTTGATGTATTTACGTTTACATGTTTAATACCAGATAAATCTATAACTAAACCGTCATCACATAAACCTAAGCCACCGCCATTATGTCCGCCACCTCTTATGGCAATTAATAAATCGTTTTCTCTACCAAAATTTACAGATGCCATAACATCATCTGCATTTTTGCACATGGCAATTAAACCTGGATGTTTATCTATCATACCATTGTACACTTTGCGTGTTTCGTTATATGCCGCATCAGTTGGTAAGACCATGTTACCGTTTAATTGATTTTTAAAGGAACTTATTGTTTCTGAGTTTAAATCTTTTATTGTTTTCATGGGTATATTTTTAGTGGTTAACGGGTATAATTTTATTTTTTTGTAAACGGAATTAACATAGGTACATTTTTTTGGTATGCTTCGTAATCTTTACCATGCACTTTTCGTAAATCTTTTTCTTCTAAAAACTTGATTGCTATTAAAATGTATGCCGTAGTAATGACTGCAAAAAGTAAATGGCCTACTGTCATTAATGGTGTGGCCCAAAATGCAATGATAAATCCAAGCATTAAAGGATGCCTTACTATTTTGTATAAAAAATTGGTTTGAAATTTTGGCGATTGGGTAGTCCTATTTTTAAAGTTGTCGAATATTTGTGTTAAGCCAAACAATTCAAAATGACTAATCATAAATGTAGAAAGCAGAACAATGAGCCAGCCAAGAGCTGCTACGCCAATAATTATCCATACAAATAAGCTGTTGTCAATCTCCCAAACTACCGTATTAATAGGTTGCCATTTCCAAAATAGCAGTAAAAGTGCTAAACTTGATAATAAAATATATGTACTGCGTTCGGCTGGCTTTCCTATAATTTTAATCCACCAAGCTTTAAATG
>NZ_JBATHX010000029.1:0-5851 GCF_049667265.1 Algibacter sp.
ACTATAATATAATCTAAATCTTCACGATTAATTTTAGCTTTTTCTATGGCTTTTTCAGCTGCAAAAGATGCTAAGTCTGAAGTGTTTAAATGGCTTTTGGCATACCTGCGTTCGTCAATTCCAGTAATGGCTTTAAATTTTTTGACAATAACTTCACTCGGGGCTTTTATGGCCGATCCATCACTATTTAAAAATTCATGATTATGGAAGTCTTCATTTTTTTCAACATTCGCTGGGATATAGCTTCCTGTTCCAGTAATTTTGATGTTCATATAAATAGAAATTTACTTTCCTGTTATGCGTGCATACTAAATTACAGCGGTTTTAATTAATAGCAATACGTGTTTTGTTTAAAATTACGATGTTCAACGCATGAAATCAAGCTTCAGCATAGGCTTCAATAGGCACGCAAGAACAAATTAAATTTCTGTCGCCATAAGCATCATCAACACGTCGCACACTTGGCCAAAACTTATTATCTCTTACAAACTCCAATGGAAACGCTGCTTTTTCACGTGAATAAGGAAATAACCAATCATTTGCTGTTATCATATCTAAGGTATGAGGTGCGTTCTTTAAAACATTGTTTTCGTCCTCTTTAGTTACACCATCTATTTCTTTTTTAATAGCAATCATGGCATCACAAAAACGATCAATTTCTGCTTTACTTTCACTTTCAGTAGGCTCAATCATTAATGTTCCTGCAACAGGGAATGAAACCGTTGGTGCATGAAAACCATAATCCATTAATCGTTTTGCAATATCTGTAACTTCAATGCCGTTGGCTTTAAATGGGCGACAATCAACAATCATTTCATGTGCTGCACGACCGCGCTCACCGGAATATAAAGTATCAAAACTGCCATGAAGACGATGTTTTATATAATTTGCATTTAAAATAGCAATTTTGGTAGACTGTGTTAAGCCTTCTGCTCCAAGCATTTTAATATAGCCATAAGAAATAAGACAAGCCAAGGCAGAGCCAAAAGGAGCTGCTGAAATGGCTGTTATAGCCTTTTCTCCACCAATTTTAACCAAAGGGTTTCCTGGTAAAAAAGGAACCAGTTGTTTTGCAACACAAATTGGGCCAACGCCTGGGCCACCACCACCATGAGGAATAGCAAAAGTTTTGTGTAAGTTGAGGTGGCAAACATCAGCACCAATATTTCCGGGATTCGTTAAGCCAACCTGCGCATTCATGTTTGCGCCATCCATATAAACTTGGCCGCCATTGTCATGAATAATTTTTGTAATTTCTTTAATGGCAGATTCATAAACACCATGTGTAGACGGATACGTTACCATTAAAGCTGAAAGATTGTCTTTGTGTAATACTGCTTTTTCGCGTAAATCGTCAACATCAATATTGCCTTCTTCGGTCGATTTGGTTACAATTACTTTCATGCCAGCCATAACAGCACTTGCAGGATTTGTTCCGTGTGCAGACGAAGGAATTAAACATATATTTCTATGATGATCGTTTCTAGATTCGTGATATGCCTTTATAACCATTAACCCAGCAAACTCACCTTGAGCACCAGAATTAGGTTGCAATGATGTGGCAGCAAAACCTGTAATTTCAGTTAGTTGATCTTCTAAGGCTTTTAAAACAGTTAGATACCCTTTTGCTTGTTTTAAAGGTGCAAAAGGATGAATATTACCCCATTTAAACCAGCTTAATGGTAACATTTCCGAAGCTGCATTCAATTTCATAGTACACGAACCTAATGAAATCATAGAATGATTTAAGGCTAAATCTTTACGTTCTAAAAATTTAATATAACGCATTAATTCTGTCTCAGAATGATAGGTGTTGAAAACAGGTTCCGTTAGGAAATCAGTTTGTCTTTCTATTGTTTTTGAAAGATTATTAGCTGGTGTAATTTCAGAAATTACAATCGTTTCTTTATTAGCAGCTTCAGCAAAAAGCGCAATTAAATAGTTAATATCTCGAATGGCTGTTGTTTCGTTTATAGAAATTGTAACCGTTTCGGAATCAGGATAAAATAAATTCACCTTCTTTTCAGTTGCTAATTTTTTAATTTTTTTAGCTTTTGTTTTTATTTGAAGGGTATCAAAATAGGAGGTGTTTATTTGCTCGTAGCCTAATTTTTCTAAAGCATTTGCTAATGCGGAAGCTTTATTATGCACTTTATTAGCAATAAATTTTAAACCTTTCGGCCCATGATAAACTGCATACATACTTGCCATAACAGCCAATAATACTTGCGCGGTACAAATGTTAGATGTAGCCTTGTCACGTTTAATATGTTGTTCTCTGGTTTGTAATGCCATACGTAATGCGCGGTTGCCATTGGCATCTTTAGTAACTCCAATTATACGACCTGGTAAATCACGTTTGTAAGCTTCTTTTGTTGCGAAATAGGCAGCATGCGGACCACCATATCCCATTGGAATTCCAAAACGTTGAGTAGTTCCTACCACCACATCGGCACCAAATTTACCCGGCGCTTCTAGCTTTACTAAGCTTAAAATATCAGCAGCCACAGCCACTTTAATGTTGGCGTTATTGGCTTTATTTATAAAAGATTTTATTTCTGTAATTTGTCCGTCTTTCCCTGGGTATTGTAAAATAGCACCAAAAAAATCTTTCGAAAAATCAAATGTTTCTTCATTACCAACAACCAGCTCAATACCAATAGGATTTGCTCGAGTTTGTAGTAATGATAATGTTTGCGGTAAAATGTTATCTGAAACAAAAAACTTATTGATATCTGCCTTTTTCTGGTCGCGTTCACGAACCGCAAAAAGCAAACTCATAGCCTCAGCAGCCGCTGTACTTTCATCAAGTAAAGATGCGTTTGCAATTTCCATTCCAGTTAAGTCAATAACCATCGTTTGGAAATTCAATAATGCTTCCAATCTGCCTTGTGCTATTTCAGCCTGATATGGCGTATATGCTGTGTACCAACCTGGGTTTTCAAGAATGTTCCTTTGGATAACGGCAGGCATAATGGTCGGGTGATAACCTAGGCCTATATATGTTTTTCTGGCTTTATTTTTTTTAGATAAATCATGAATATGCAATAAATACTCATGTTCCGTCATTGGCTCATCTAAATTTAACCCATTTTTTAAACGAATATCGTTAGGAATTGTCTCGTAAATCAATTCATCTAAAGAGTCTAAACCAATAGTATTTAACATATGTTTCTGGTCGTCTTCTCTAGGACCAATATGACGCAAGGCGAAAGCATTTGTATTCATTAAATAGAATTTATTATATAATTCGCAAAAATACGTAATATTTAATGTGTTTTATGGAGCGTTTTGGAAAGTTTTTAACTATTCACGAACGTTATCAACACTTCACTCTTGGAGAATTAATGGAGGCTTACCGCTGGGGAAAAGTTGGTTTAAAAAAATCTTTATTTACATTTGCTTTATGCGTTTTTTTAAACAACTTATAAATTTCTATATAAACAGTAGTATTCATGTAGCCTTGGCGGTGTATTCATTAACGTGGGTTACCTTGTTAAGTTTAAATTTAAGCTATTCAGAATCTGTCTTATATTTTGTTTTCTACGCGTCCATTACTGGGTATAATTTTGTAAAATATTACGGTATTGCAAAGTTCCATCATCGTCAATTGGCTAATTGGCTAAAATGGATTCAAATCCTATCTTTTATTTGCTTTATTTTAATGTGTTATTATGGGTTACAACTAAAATTATACACACATATTTTTATTGGTTGTTTTGCAATATTTACCATTTTTTATGCCATTCCAATTAGTACAAAAAAGAACAATTCTTTAAGAAATTCTAGTGGTTTAAAAGTGTTTGTAATAGCTTTGGTGTGGGCTGGAGTAACGGTTTTTATTCCTTTAATAAATGCCGATTACCAAGTTAGTTTGGATGTTATTTTACTCGCTGTTCAGCGATTTCTATATGTGCTAGTTTTAATGATTCCTTTTGAAATTCGGGATTTAAAATTCGATAGTATCAATCTATCCACCATACCTCAAAAACTTGGCGTTAAAAACACGAAAGTGTTCGGAATAATACTTTTACTTGTGTTTTTCTTATTAGAATTTTTGAAAGATGAAACAAGTGAAAGCGCAATAATTACATTGTTTATTGTTTCAGTTGTAACAGGGTTATTTGTAGTTTTTAGTAAAATTGAACAGCATAAATACTACAGTTCATTTTGGGTGGAAGGCTTGCCAATATTATGGCTATTTTTAATGCTTCTTTTTAATTAGAATTTTCTTTTAAAGCATTATCAATTGTTTTTTTCATAGCGTCTTTACATTTTTTGTCTAAACACTGAACATCCGATTTTTTAATAGTTTGGGTTAAAATAGCATTGTTTTTAGAGTACTTTCTGCAGGCTCTACAATAAATTAAATGGAAGTTTAATTTTATTTTCTCCCATAATGTCCCTTCCTTGTATTGCGTTTTGTCACAAACATGATTTGCTTCATCGCAAGGCATTGTAACTTTTATTTTACTCATAATTAAAACCAATTTTCTTTCAGGCAATCAGCCATTGCCGTTCTCGCTCTATGGATAATTACCCAAAGATTAGACGGCGTAATATTTAATTCATTACAAATAGCTTCTGTTTCATGTCCTAGAATAGTTTTCATTTTAAAAACTTCAGCTTGTTTTGCAGGCAGTTTTTCCAAACAGTTATAAATGGCTTCACCTAATTCGTTGTTTTCTAAAGTGTCTTCCGCATTTTTATCAAAGGGGTCTGCGACACGTTCTTCCAACCAATCGCCCTCGCTTTCACTATCTTTATAGTTAATTCGTACTTCGGCTTTTCCTTTAATCGAGTTAATTTTTCGGTAGTGGTCAATAATTTTTCGCTTCAAAATTGAAATAAGCCAAGTACGCTCGCTAGCTTCCCCTTTAAAGTTTTTCATCGATTTTAAACCAGCCAAAAAAGTATCTTGAACCAAATCTTGAGCTTTCTCTCTATCACTCACACGCGAAATAGTGTAATTGAAAAGATAGTCAGAATAAAGGTCAATCCATTTATTAGGATCAATTTGATGATTAGGCATTAACGATGCAAATTTATTTGAATTTCAAAAATAAGCTAAAAATATGGATTTATATAAATGTTAGTTTAGGAGATAATTAAATTTTTTTGGACGTTACCCGAAAAGGGTCAGGCTATCCGTTACAAGTCCTCGCTTCTGCGCTAAGGCGCAAAAGCTGTGGGCTATCCACTACTATCCCTAACGCAATTCACGTCTTGATAAAAAGTAAATTGTTTCATTTAAAACTGCAACATTAACCAAATTTAAAAATGAGCTAGTATAAGAAACTTTTAAAATTCAACCATAAATATTATTTGGTGTCAATCAACCCAGCACGCCTCAATAAAGCCTCAGGTTTAGGTTCCTGACCTCTAAAATGTTTGTAAAGAGTCATTGGATTGTCCGTTCCGCCCTGGCTTAAAACATTATTTTTAAATTTATCAGCAACTTTTTTATTAAAGATACCTTCTTCTTTAAAATATTCAAAAGCATCAGCATCTAGAACTTCTGCCCATTTATAGCTGTAATAGCCAGAAGAATAGCCACCTTGAAAGATATGTGAAAAAGATGTGCTCATACAAGTTTCTTTAGTTTCAGGATATAAGGAGGTGTTTTTAAATATTTCAGTTTCAAAGGCTTTTACATCTTTAATTTTGGTTGGGTCTAGCCCGTGCCAACTCATATCTAATAAACCAAAACTCAATTGACGCAAGGTTTGCATACCTTCATGAAAGGTAGCTGAATCTTTGATTTTTTCAATCAAATCCATCGGAATTACTTCGCCTGTTTCATAATGAGTTGCAAATAACTCTAAAGCTTCTTTTTCAAAACACCAGTTTT
>NZ_JBATHX010000030.1:0-2134 GCF_049667265.1 Algibacter sp.
TGGCGCAATCTTTATTCGATTTATCTATAAGATTGTCAATACTCATGTTCGCATTTAAGGCGTGATAACCCACATTTACAATATTGGTTGCACTTCTGGTTTCGCCATTTAAATCCGTAACATCAGCCGTAATTTCATAATTGAAAATAGGTAAGCTACTTTTATCAACACTTTGGTCTGGAAGGGCTTTAAAAGTGATTTCAAATTCGCCTTTATCATTTGTTACAGTTTCACCGTGAGTGATTTCTTGAGGCTCGCTATTTACCCAAGGTCTGTACCAAAAATACCAACGTGGATATTGCACCTTTCGATGCACGCGATACACCACTTTAGCATCGGTAATGTTACTTCCGGCGAAAGCCAAAGCTTTCCCTTTAATAGTTACAGAATCATTAATTTTAAAAGTTTCGGTAACTGGATTGAATTTTGTTTCAAACTTTGGACGCTTATATTCTTCAACAGAAATAGAGGCGTTACTTCTCATGAAATGTCCAGAATCCGAATTAAATTCTATCCTGTACAAACCGTTTAAACCATTATTAGGTAACATAAATTCGCCTGAAACAGAGCCATATTCATTGGTTGCTAATTTATGTTGAGTTACAATTTCATTGTTCACGTTGTAAAGCGTAACCAAAACTTTCTCGTTTTCTAAAACAACCGATTTTCCTTTGTCGGTTTCCATGGCAATGGCTTTAAAATAAACCGTTTGCCCAGGTCTGTAAATACTTCTGTCCGTAAATAAAAACGATTTGTAACTTACTTTTTCTTCAGGTTGATTGTATGTTTGGTTGATGTAAAAGTTCCCGAAGAAAGCAACTTCACTACCGTTTTCAACTTTTAGATGTAAGTTACTATACCAGTTTTTATCCTTGTCAATTTTAATTTCACCTAAGCTGTTTGTGGTGTAATTTTTAGTTGTAGTTTTTCTGTTGTTTCTAGAATCATAAGCCACTTCAACCTTAGCATTTGGAATTGGAGCGCCATTATTTCTATTAATAATTTGAAATATTTTTTGTTCAAGCGCTTCCGTTTCAACTAAAGCAAGGTTCGTTATTTGCACGTTTGCAAAAGCAAAATTTTCATAGTCGTGAGTATTAAAAGCAACTACCAAATAGCGACCGTTGTCGAGTTTAGGTATTAAAACTTCTGTGGTATGCGTTTGGTAATCATTTTCGTTTTTTAATGTATTATTCCAAGTTTTATTCGCATCTAAGGCCTTTATGAAACTAAGTTGCTCTTCTTTTCTATAGGTAATTGCGAACTTTTCAAACTGTGTTTGAGAAATTTTATAAGCATTAAACTGAAGCGCATCCAGATTTTTATAGCGAATTAATAAACGCCCATTTTGCTGAATAGGTAAAAAATCTTCAGTTGTTATTTGAAGCGATGATTGTTCAATTTGAGTTTTTAAAATTTCGCATTTTTCGGCACCTTTACTTTTTGGGAATTTGGTGATAACTTTATTACATAATTCAAGTGCTTCTTTCGCTTTCCATCGTTGCTCGTCCTTCGTTTTTGGCTGATATTCCTGACTTTGCTGATAGTAAATAGTCGCTATTTCAAAATCGTATAAACCAGAAACTTCAATAGTTTTATGATTTTCACTTTCAGATTCTAAAGCATCCAATAAAATAGCTTCTTTATCGCTAAACGTGGCATATTGGTTTACAAATTTTAAACGTTCAATATTAACATCGGCTAAGGCTAAAGACGATTCATTATTCAAATGAAATCGAATTAAATCTCTGTAAATTTTTAGGGCATTAAGTTGTAACGAGGTAGAATCCTTCGATGCTATATTTAAAGTTGAAAACGATTCAGCGTTCCCTAAAAACTTAGCATTGTCAATTTCAAATTTATAGGCTGGTTTTGTAATTTGTGTTTCGTTGGTTTTATAAAATTCCAAAGCATTGTGGCTTAAAAAATCAAACAAAGTAGGTCTGTAAATTTTTGAGCCTTTTTGTTTATTCAATAAAACCTCATAGGTTTTTAAAGATTCTTGCCGCAGCATCAATCCATTCTCCAAAGACCTTTGAAAATGTACATGCACTTCATCAAAAAGCGTTTGTAAATCCCAAGTTCTAAAATCATCAGCGTCTACTTTTTCTGCGGTTTCAGTTCGGTTGTAAAA
>NZ_JBATHX010000031.1:0-2131 GCF_049667265.1 Algibacter sp.
ATAGCATTCCGCATATTGAAGACGACCAAATTGTACTTTATGCTGCTGTGGAAGGCAAAGACTCTAAAGGTATTTTACGCCGACAAGAAATTGCTAAACACATGACACCACAACAGGTTGGTAAGCATACGCTACGCGCTATACAAACAACAACGGCTGCGCCTTTGGTTCAAGCTATTCAATTATTACTGGAAACAAAGCCGAAAGGGGTTTTACTCCAAAGTCAACTAGATGCCAAAACCTTTTTAAATGGGGCTTTTATTACGCCTGTTTATGGGAAGGTTGACTAATTATTTATGCTTCAAAATTTCCTAAAAAATAAAATATTACAAGTCAAACAATCTTGGTAACCAAAGAGTTAATTCTTGAATATAGGTTACTAAAAATAGCGCTACTACCATGGCTAAAAACAAAGGTAATAATGGTTTTACAACTTTTTGAATGGTCGTACCTGCCACGCCTACTCCAACAAAAAGTACGGAGCCAACGGGTGGTGTACATAAGCCAATACAAAGATTGAGAACCATAATAATTCCGAATTGAATAGGATCCATGCCTAACGCAGTCACTACAGGTAAAAAAATGGGTGTGAAAATGAGAACTGCTGGCGTCATATCCATAAAAATACCTACAAACAGTAATAGTAAATTGATAATCAATAAGATGACAACAATATTGTTGCTGATACCTAATAAGGCTGAACTGATATTTTGTGGTATATTTTCGTAAGACATCACCCATGACATACTCATGGATGCGCCAATTAATAACATGACAATAGCCGTGGTAACCGATGAATCCAAAAGAATTTCTGGTAAGGATTTAAATGTAATTTCTTTATAAATAAAGCCTAAAACCAAGGTATACAAAACGGCTATGGCCGAAGCTTCAGTCGCGGTAAAAATGCCTGTTATGATGCCGCCAATAACAATAATCAATAAAAATAAGCTTGGTACAGCATCAACAAAGGTTTTAAAAACTTCTTTTAGTGAACTTTTCTTTCCTAATTTATATTTTTTCTTCTTCGCCCAAAACGATGCCACTATCATTAAAAACAAACCTGTTAAAATACCCGGAATATAGCCTGCTAAAAACAAAGCTGCAATGGAAACACCGCCACTTGCCAAAGAATACACTATTAAAATATTACTTGGTGGAATAATTAATCCGGTAGTGGATGATGTGATATTAACGGCTGCTCCAAATTCTTTTGAATAGCCTTCTTTTTCCATTTCTGGTCCTAAAATACTTCCCATGGCCGACGCTGATGCCATAGCCGATCCTGCAATGGCTCCCATGAGCATGGCACCAATCACATTTATTAATGCCAAACCTCCTGGTAACGACCCTACCAACGTTTTTGCAAAAGCAATTAAACGATGGGCTATGCCGCCTTTATTCCTTAATTGACCCGAGAGGATAAAAAACGGAATGGCCAACAAGGCAAAACTATCTAATCCTGTGCCCATGCGCTGTGATACTGTGGTAAAAGCAGGCAACATGGGAATACTAACCATCATGGTTAAAACCGAAGAAATAGCGATACTCCAAGCAACTGGCATACCAATAGCTAACAACCCTATAAAACTTAAAACTAAAACAATTATTGGGATATATTCCATAGTTATTTGATGCTTAAAATGTCTGAAATTTTATAGTAAATAATTAACGCGCCGCTTAATGGAATGGCAAAATAAACGGCTGCCAAAGGCACTTGTAAAGCGGGTGAATATTGGTCTAAGATATAGGTGATATAAACCAACCGTAAACCCCCAATTACCATGGCGAAAAATGCAAATACGATAATTAAGGCATAAACAATATATTTTAGCTTTTTTTGCGTTTTCTCGCTCGACCGCAACGGTAACACATCAATAGCAACATGCATGTTTTTACCGGATACGTATGCAGCCCCAAGAATCCCTAACCAAATCATTAAATATCGAGCCAATTCGTCGGTGAATGAACTTGGGGTTCCTATAATAAACCTAGTAAATACTTGCCAAAGGACATTTACAACCATAACACTCATAATGACGATAAGCATCGTACTTAATATTTTATCTATGTTTTTTCTAAGTGTCATACTAGTTTGTGTTTTGAATTCTTTTTATAAGTCGCGACATTTCTG
>NZ_JBATHX010000032.1:0-5624 GCF_049667265.1 Algibacter sp.
TCAATTTTTAATATTTGAGTTTTAGAATGGACCTTGTTCTTCATGAAATAATCATTAAAACCTTCAATTCTTTTTGAAACAGCGTTGTTTTTTGTGATGTTTTTTCGCGCCTGAATAATTAAAAAAGTAGATGGTTTAGGAATGCTTAAATGCATTAATTTTCCAGCCATATATCCTGCCATATAGGAATCCTGACCAACAAATGCTAAGTTCTTAAATCCTTCAATATCAATATTTAAAAAAAGATATGGTATACTAAGGGCCTCTAATTTGTCCACCATTATCCTAGTTTCATTGTAGAAATTTGGAGCGATAATAACAGCGTTAGGTTTTAATTTTAGCAAATTAGTAAACGCTTGTAAGTAGGAGTCTGAATCATACTGATTAAAAGTATAATTTTTTACTTGGATACCCGAAATTTTAACATCATCAGCGCCTTTTAAAATACCTAGATAGGGCGATTTCCAGAATAAATCTAAGTCATTATGTTCTGGGATTAAAGTTGCAATGCAATACTTGTTTTTCATTGCAAGTGCGCTGGCCACAGGATTTACGGTAAAGTTATGATACTCAAGAATTTTTTCAATTTTAGATTCGGTTTTTTTAGAAACACCACCTCTTTTATGTAACACGCGATCAACAGTACCTTCTGATACGTTTGCTTCTTTGGCGATATCTTTTATAGTAATCATAAAAAGAAAATAACTTTATACTAATGGTTTTAATTCACATTCAGTATTTTACTGATGAGTTTAATTTTAGGCAATTTAATAATATTTTTTACATTTCGTGTGCGCACACTATTTTTTATTACATTTGTGTGAAGGTGCCTAAAAATGGTACTGGAATAGAATCAAACGTTATAAAATATTACCCAAAAAATGAGTAAAGTAGTTGTTTTAACAGGAGCAGGAGGTGTTTTATGTAGCACGTTAGCATTGGCATTGGCAAAAGAGGGGCACAAAATAGCCGTTTTAGATTTAAGAAAAGAGGCTGCCGATAAAGTTGCGGCCCAAATTAAAGCTTCAGGCGGAATTGCAATTGGCGTAGCGGCTAACGTTTTAGAAAAGGAATCTTTGGAAAAAGCGAAAGCTGAAGTAAATAATAAATTGGGACCATGTGATATTTTAATTAACGGCGCAGGTGGTAACCATCCATTAGGAACTACTTCCAACCCATATTTAGAGGCTATCGATTTAGCAAACAAAACAGATGGTTTTAAAACATTCTTCGATTTAGATGTCAATGGTATTCAATTCACATTCAATTTAAATTTTATTGGAACCCTACTTCCAACACAAGTATTTGCAAAAGATATGATTGGTAGAAAGGGTTGTAGTGTTTTAAATATTTCATCCATGAATGCCTTTACTCCACTAACTAAAATACCAGCTTATAGTGGCGCAAAAGCGGCGGTGTCAAATTTTACACAATGGTTGGCTGTTCATTTTTCAAAAGTTGGCATTCGTGTAAATGCACTTGCGCCAGGGTTTTTCTTAACCGATCAAAACAGAAGTTTACTAACCGAAAGTGATGGGAGTTTAACTCCCCGCGGAAACCAAATTATAGAACAAACACCCATGGGCAAATTTGGAGAACCTGAAGATTTAGTTGGTACAACATTATGGTTGTGTGGCGAAGGAGCTTCGTTTGTAACTGGTGTTGTGGTGCCAATTGATGGCGGATTTAGTGCCTATAGTGGCGTATAAAAAGAATAGAATATTTTATGGAACAAACATGGAGATGGTACGGGCCTAATGACCCAGTTACTTTATTAGATATCAATCAAGCAGGCGCAACAGGAATTGTTTCTGCCTTGCATCATATTCCTAATGGCCAAATATGGACCATTGATGAAATTCAAAAAAGAAAAAAAACGATTGAAAATGCAGGGTTAACCTGGAGCGTTGTTGAAAGTATTCCGGTTCATGAAAATATAAAAACGCGTTCTGGGAATTTTCAAAACTATATAAATAATTACAAGCAAAGTATAGCGAATTTAGCAGCATGTGGTATTCATATAGTTTGTTATAATTTCATGCCTGTTTTGGATTGGACCAGAACCGATTTAAGTTTTCAGGTTGAAGATGGTTCTAAAGCCTTACGTTTTGACGTGATTGCGTTTGCAGCTTTCGAACTCTTTTTATTAAAACGCCCAGGAGCAGAAAGTGATTATACTGAAGCACAACAAAAAGCGGCTAAAATCTATTTTGAAAATCAATCTGAAAAAGATAAAAAACAACTCGTAAAAAATATTATTGCAGGTTTACCAGGAGCAGAAGAAGGCTATACTTTAAAGCAATTCCAAACCATATTAGATACCTATAAAGATATTGATGCATCAGTTTTAAGAAATAATTTAGTAGCTTTTTTAAAAGAAATTATTCCTGTAGCATCTCAAAATAAGGTGTTAATGTGTATTCATCCAGACGATCCGCCTTATCCCATTTTAGGACTTCCGCGAGTTGTAAGTACAGAGGCTGATTATGCGCATTTATTTGAGAGTGTGCCAGACCGATCAAATGGCATTACCTTTTGTACGGGTTCTTTAGGGGTTAGAGCTGATAATAATTTGGTTCAAATTTTTAAGCGTTTTTCAGATCGTGTTCATTTTCTGCATTTAAGAAGTACCAAACGCGATGAAGCAGGTAATTTCCATGAAGCCAATCATTTAGAAGGCGATGTAGATATGTTTGTTGTTGTCAGAGCAGTTTTAGAAGAAGAAAAAAGGAGAAAAGCAAAAGGTTATAAAGATTTTGCTATTCCAGTAAGGCCAGATCATGGACACCAAATGCTTGATGATTTACATAAAAAAACAAATCCTGGATATTCTGGAATTGGTAGATTAAGAGGATTGGCAGAATTAAGAGGTTTGGAATTTGGAATAAAACGTATGATGTAATATAATTAATATGAATTTTAAAATTAGAGCAATTGTGGTTTGGATTTGCATAGTATTGGCAAGTACCAATATGTATGCCCAATCTTCTCCTGAAATCCTATTTAATAAAAAAATTGCTCAAAAAAACTATCTTCCAGATTTTAGTTATGCGGGTTATCATAATGGTGAAATTGCCTTTCCTGACAAAGATGGAAAAGTGATTAATGCCACAGATTACGGAGTCATTCCTGATGATGGATTAGACGATTCCAAAGCCATAATTAAAGCAATCGAAGCGGCTTCCAAAATGGAAGGTAACATCATTTTACAATTACCTGCAGGGCGATTAATTGTAAGTGATATTCTTTATTTAGAACGGAGCCATTTTGTTTTAAGAGGCGCAGGAACTGGCGAAGGTGGTACAGAAATATATTGTCCTAGACCTTTAATGTATGTTGAAAATCCTGAGGTTTTAAAAGAACTTCGTGAATATTTATTGGAGTTTGATAAACGTCAAATTGAAAAGGAAAATAACATCGATTTGCCATTTTCTCAATATGCTTGGGCTGGAGGTTTTATTTGGACAAAAGTGCCTGGTGTTCGCGTAAAATCCTATCTTCAGAAATATGAAATGCCATATGATATTGTTGCCAAAGTTTCAAAAGGAAAACAAGGTGAATTAAGTTTTAATGTTTCCGAAGTGAAAAATTTAAAAGTTGGCGATGTTGTAGAATTACAGCTTTTTAATAAAGATGGTGAAACAGGCGAAATTATTGACGATTTATATAAAAATCAAGACGTTATAATAGGTTCGCATCATTGGAATTTTTCTGATTTACCGCTAGTTAGGCAGCAAGTGGTTATAAAACATATTTCAAAAAATAAGGTAACTATAAATAGTCCTTTAACAGTCGATATTAAATCAAATTACCATGGGCAATTAGTTGTTTGGAAACATCTTGAAGAAGTTGGAATTGAACATTTAAAAATCACCTTTCCAAAAGCACCCAGAGTGGCCCATCATGTAGAGCCTGGATTTAATGCTATTTACTTAACACGCGTTTTTAATAGTTGGGTAAATAATGTTATAATTGAAAATGCGGATAGCGGTGTTTTATCAGAAGAAATAGCCAATGTCACCATAAAGGATGTAACAACTACAGGTGAAAATTTTGCACATTATACAGTCATGATGCAAGGCACTTATAATGTTTTAGCTCAAGGAATTAAGGTGTACAATAAGGCTGTTCACCCGTTAAGTTTTAATACATTTTCAACTAAAAGTGTCTATCTAGATTGTGAGGTTTTTGTAGACCCTATTTTAGATCAACATTCTGGCGCAAATCACCAAAATTTATTCGATAACACAAAAGTATATCTAACGCCAAATAAAGTGGGTTCTTATCCATTATTTGCTGGTGGAGGAGCCGGTTACTGGAAGCCCTCACACGGCGCATATAGCACGTTTTGGAACACTCAAGTTACTGTTTTAGGAGGCTTAGACGCAAATGAATCCATTCTTTTAAACGGTATGAAAGATGGCCCTTTTGCCAGAATTATTGGCGTAAATGGTAATCAGAATTTTAAAGTAGAATATGAGCCAAAGGCCTACAAGGAATTAATAAATAAAGAAATGCAAAAGGTGCCTTCATTGTATAAATACCAATTGAATCAGCGGTTTAAAAACTAATCATTCTTAAAAACTCAATTTAAATAATTATCGAAAAAGGTGTTATATGAAAAAAGCTAGTTACCTCATTTTTGTTCTTGGACTTACTTTATTTTTTTCATGTAAATCCGAACAAAAAGAATTAACCATTGATGAATTATTGCAAACCCGATATTCAAAACTTTTAGAGTATGAATTAGATTCTCTCGCGTTTCCACGAAGCTATTCCCATGACAAAAACAAAATTAAAAAAGTGCCTTCAAAAGATTGGACAAGTGGTTTTTTTCCTGGTAATCTTTGGCAAATTTATAAGTTAACAGGTAATGAGCCTTATAAAAAAAGAGCAGAACAATGGACGGCCTTTGTTGAAAAGGAAAAGTTTAATGCTGGAACGCACGATATGGGTTTTAAAGTGTTTTGCAGTTTCGGAAACGGTTTAAGTATTGAAAAGGATAATGAAACCTATAAGAATGTAATTATTAAAAGTGCTCAAACTTTAAGCTCCCGTTTTAATGAGAAAATTGGAAGTATTCGCTCTTGGGATTTTAAAAGAGATGTTTGGCAATTTCCAGTTATTATTGATAACATGATGAATTTAGAGTTGCTTTTTGAGGCTACCAAAATTTCTGGTGATAGTACTTTTCATAAAATAGCAGTAACTCACGCTAATACTACTTTGAAAAACCATTTTAGACCAGACGGAAGTACTTGGCATGTGCTGGATTATGACACCATTTCAGCTCAAGTAAGAGCGAAGGTTACGCATCAAGGAATCCATGATAACTCGGCTTGGGCACGCGGACAAGGTTGGGCTATTTACGGTTATACGATGGCCTATCGACACACAAAAGACGCGGTGTATTTAGAACGCGCAAAAGCGACGGCCGATTTTTTCATAAATCACAAAAACTTACCAGAAGACGGTATTCCGTATTGGGATTTCGATAACCCTAAAATACCAAATACTTCGAGAGATGCCTCTGCAGGAGCGATAGTAGCCTCTGCATTAGTTGAATTATATGGTTACACAAAAAATGATGAGTATTTGAATTACAGTAAGAAAGTAGCAAATAG
>NZ_JBATHX010000033.1:0-15155 GCF_049667265.1 Algibacter sp.
CAGATAGGGTGCTCTGAAATTTATGGCGTACGAATTGTAAACATCCTTTTGATAAAAACCGCCAAAAGTTATATTTCGACCCAATAAATTAAACTCATACAAACCCAAACGATACGCAAACTCCTCATTATCAGTAGTGTAAAAATTCGCAGATGGGATAAGGGTAAAATTTTCTTCAATGTTATAAATGACGTTATATTTATTATCATGAGAGGAAAACACTTGATAATACGCATGAGAAACTGAAGGTAAACGCTTTAATCGCAAAATATCTTGTTCAATTATAGTGGAATCCAACAAAACTCCCGTTTTAATTGAAGAGACACTTTTTATAAAGGTTGCTTTTAATCTTTTATTCCCTTTAATTTTTAAATCGTGAACTTTAAATTCTTGGGCGTAACCGCACGACGTTATAAAAACAAATAGTAGTAATAGTTTTTTCATTCAGCAATAAATGATTTTTGAATTACCCAATTTACCCAATTATCTAGACTTACATCCATTAGGGTGAAATTATAATTTTCATTCAAAATTAAATCAGGTGGTGTTTGAGTCGTTACATTTAAAACAACATTATTAGTGTTGTAATATTGAAACTGATTTTCATATGTGTAAGTTCCAGATAATAAATTATCGTTTTCATCTGAAACTATTTGAAAATAAATGGCATTACCCCCTTCTGGATTATCTTCCCACATAAAATTCGGCATACCAGATTGGGATTGATTTATAATTACATTATCATTCCATACCGTGGGTTTAGAAATTTGCCTAGAGCGGATTGGATTAGATATTTTTATTTCGCCGTTTAACTCAAAAGTAATAATTATCCATTTTTCAATGGAGGCATTTTGCATAAACTTTCCTAAGTACCCATTAAAAAAAGGCTCGTTTTCAAGGGGGTTTATTATATAGTTTGTAAAATCGTTTTCATCTAATTCAATAGTTTTGGTCTCATAGAACCGGACGTTGGATGCTCCAGATTCTGGATAATAAAAAGTAAGTATCTCGCCTGTATTTTTATCGCTGGCAGCACATGCAATAACCGCTCCCAATTCAAAAGTACTTCCTTGAGTGTAATTGGATAAAGTTTGTACCGCATCATCATGATCTTCAGAGCATGACAATAAACTGACGAAACATAAAATAATGTAACTTATTTTATTCATTAGTTGTTTGATACTGTTTACGAATTAATGCTTCAACAGGCTTATTTTGTGGAGTAAACATAAAATTATCCTTACCGCCTACTTCGTCATGACTATGAAACCATTTCCAAATAAACCCGCCTGCAAACCAGTCTTCATACCAAAAGGTTTCAAATAAGGCTTGTGTTGTGTTAGTTTGCGCTTCAAGATTAACTTGATTCATACTTCTGTCACTAATCCAGGGTGATTTTCCTGAATAATCAACACTCCGGTAGCCATATTCCGTAAATAAAATAGGTTTGTTGTGTTTTTTGGACATATTATAAACGAATTCTTTATGCGCTTTCCATCCATTTATACATTCCTCCACCGTGGGCGTTTTGCTATCGCTTACAGGAAAATATGCGTCTACACCAATGTAATCTAACTCACTCCAAAAAGGGGTGCGCTTAAACTCATCCCAATTTGCGGCATATGTTAATTTTCCTTTGTATTTACTTCTTATTTTTTTAATTAAAGTCAACCAGAACTTTGGTCTGTTTTCTATAAATTTTTCAAGTTCTGTACCTATACAAAATAATTCCGCTCTAACAGCATTGGCTAATTCAGCATAATCCAAAATAAAATTGGCATAGGAATTTTCCAAAATTTCCCAATCTGTTTCGTTTTTCATTGCTATTAATCCTGTAAACTCACCTCTCCATACCCAAATTTGTGGTTTAATCATGATTTTAAGTTGCTTCTTTCGAAGCTCACCAATGTATTGTTCAGCACCAGCCTTAGTTTCTCCATACCATTGTCTGTCTGTATTATGGATTATCTCGGGGTGATCTAAATTTTTAATAAACCCAAATGGCATAATAGCCGCATAATTTGCGTTTATATTTACAACAGGTTTAATATGGCTCTCGTTAACAGCATCTCTTGAAGCAACAAAACTCACACCATTAATTTTGTTGGCTTGAGTTTTACAAGACTGAACGCTTAAAATTGATATAAGAATCAAAAATTTAAATGGCTTCATATTAATGCTTTAAACTCCTAATTTACTATTATTCCTTAAAACAATGCTCTTAATCCTATGTTAAATGATTGTCCAAGTCCAGTATTTTCTCCTCTAATAAATTTACTATAAAGTGCTTCAAGGTTTAATGTTTTTGTTAATTGATACTTTCCGCCAAAACCTAATGCGGTAAAATCTTGCTTAAAATCGCCCATTCTTTGATAATGTTGCACAAAACCTAATATGGTTGATTTATCACCTGGGAAATAGCTCATAAATATCCCTGGAGCTAACACAAAAGTATTGTTTGCAAAACTGTCATCATCGCCAAAATTATACTCGGTATTTAACTCGGTGAATAATTGCCAATCGCCACTAGGCAAAGTATAATCATAAAAAAATCTGTTTTGAAATGTAAATGCGGTTTGATCTAAAAACACGCCGTTAGTATCAGATTCTTCGCTTATTAAAGGTATGTGAAATGCCGATTGAACCGTAAAATTACTCACATTTTTTAACGGATTGAATTTAATTACAGGGGCAATAGAAGTCAATCCAGAACGTGCGCTTACAGCTTCACTATCAAAAGAAAAAACATCTAAAGCATCGCGACCGCCAACCACATTAGATCTGATTTCAGCTAATAAACCAACATTGATTTTACTATTATCCGAAACGCCAGTAAAAACATCTATTGTTGAAGTGAAATAGGTTTCTCGCGCTTTATCACTTTTAACGCCATTTTCTCGTTTTTCAGTTTCCGTATATAAATTATTAAACCATTTAATATCCCATTGCCCTTTTTTTAAAAGCTTTGAAGGTGTATAGGTTTGCACATTACTTTTTTGTGATGATTCATCAATTTCTTGAGAAAACCCATTAAGTGTAATAGCCACAAACACTACTATTGCGATTGTTTTTTTCATAATTTAGTTGGTTACTTTTTTAGTTATTGTTTGTTCACTTTCCAATCATAGGGGAAGTAACTTAGTTTAAAATTACTATCTAATTTTTCAGTTCGGTATTTATTTATAAAATCTATTTCACTACCATTATTCATGGTAAAATCTTCTTTATACCATTCCATAATTTGGGATGCTTGCACACGTTTCTTTTTAACATTCACAATTAAAAAAGATCCATTTATAGCTATTTTAGTTTGCTCGTCTAATTGCGCATTTAAAGTATTCGGCAAATAAGCTTCACTAATTAATGGCGGACAACCAATAGCACCACAAACCAATACAAAATGAAAACGGGCATCTTTAAAGTTGCCCCTTAAAAGTTTGTGTTCAATATCATTTAAAGTGATGTTTTTACCCGCTAAACTATAGGTTGTTTTATCAAAGAAACCATCATTATCAAGAGGAGAATTTGTTGGATAATTATCTATAATACCTTTTATAACAGAAATGTTATAGGCGTTAATCCAGAACGCCTGAAAGTTATTAGCATCTGCTTTGGAAACTGAAACGCCTTCAGCAATTTTCAAAATAGAATTAAGCGCATCTTGATTTTCATAAATTTTTGAATAGGCCACTTTTCCATTAGCCACATTTTCATTAAAAAAAGTATCCGCTTTACTAAAAAAAACATTTAAATCTTGCGAAAATCCTTGAACTGAAACAAGAGCAATACATACTATTATAAGGTGTTTATTCATACTTGTATATTTCAAAATCTATGATGGAACTTTCTTTAGGTCGAACAAAAACTTAGGTAATTACAAAGATTGTAAAAGTTTTTCATGTCTCGTTAAACTATTGATACTTACAAAACACATTCAATTTAAACTTGTTCTAAATTAACCTCTAAAATTTAAGTTCTTATCTTTAGCTTCGACTTATTACCAAACAACCAAAACATGCAAGAACACATTGTTATTATTGGAAACGGAATTTCTGGCGTAACCGCTGCAAGACATATTAGAAAATTGTCTAACAAAAAAATTACCATAATTTCTGCAGAAACCGAATATTTTTTCTCCCGTACGGCACTCATGTACATTTACATGGGGCACATGAAATTTGAGCACACCCAGCCCTATGAAAATTGGTTCTGGGAGAAAAACCGAATTGACCTTAAAAAGGGCTTTGTCGAAAACATAGATACTAATGCCAAAACGCTTCATTTTACTGATGGAGATAGTCTGAAATACGATAAACTCATTCTTGCAACAGGCAGTAAACCTAACAAGTTTGGTTGGCCAGGACAAGATTCAGAAGGTGTTATGGGTATGTATCACAAACAAGATTTGGACAACCTTGAAATACACGCTCCTAATAAAAAAATATGCAAAAGAGCTGTGATTGTTGGCGGTGGATTAATTGGAATTGAACTTGCCGAAATGCTAAATTCTCGAAATATCCCAGTTACTTTTTTGGTAAGAGAAGATAGTTTTTGGAATGGTGTTTTACCAACAGGTGAAAGCGAAATGATTAACAGACATATAAAAAATCACCATATCGATTTAAGGCTTGGCACTAATTTAAAGGAAATAGTTTCGGATGAAAACGGCAAAGTAAAATCTATTATTATTGAAGAAACAGGTGAAGAAATAGCCTGTGATGTTGTTGGATTAACGGCAGGTGTTACGCCTAATATCGATTTTATAAAAACTTCTGAAATTGAGACAGGAAAAGGTGTAAAAGTAAACACCTATTTAGAAACCAACATTCCAGATGTTTATGCGATAGGTGATTGTGCAGAACAACATGAAGGCATAAATGGGCGCCGAACCATTGAAGCGGTGTGGTACACAGGCCGTATGATGGGAGAAACCTTGGCACAAACTATTTGCGGAAACAGAACACCATATAATCCTGGGCATTGGTTTAACTCCGCTAAATTTTTAGACATTGAATATCAAACTTATGGTTGGGTATTTGGAGAGCGCGGGCGTCCAGAGTACGAAAAACATTTTCATTGGAAACATGAAGATGATACCAAATGTATTACCGTTGCTTACCATAAAGAAACGAACGAATTTTTAGGCATCAACACTTTCGGAATTAGAATGCGCCATGAAACATTTGACACTTGGCTTACTGAAAAACGCGATGTCGATTATGTAATAAATCATCTTTCTGAAGCTAATTTCGATCCAGAATTTTATAGTCATTATGAAGCAGATATACTTTCGGCTTTCAACAAACAACCACTAACTGTATAAGCATGAGCAATAAAATAAATCATAGTATGTCTTTAGCAAAACCAGATGCTGTAGATATTTCAAACAAACAAAAAATTGCTTTAGCTATAGGAATTATTGGGTTGTTCATTCTAGTTTTGGCACTTTTCAATACTCATTTCCCTAACCAAGGTTTATTCTTAACACTCTCATTAGGATTGATTTGTACTGGAATAATCATTTATTCTAGGGAAGCTTATTTAACAAAACTAGAAGGTATAAAAAATGATAGCGTTTGGTTTAAGTCTATTTCATCACGCGGTATTTGGGGTTGGATAGTTGGAGTCATACTTACCTCATTTTACATTGTGCTTTACTTCTTTCCTAAATATTTAGGATTAGGGACTGACGGTGCTGAAAACACAGGTTTAATAAGTTTATTTGACCCATTAAGTCAATTGTTAAGTGGCAGAAATGCAAGCCAATGGTTTGTTTACGGCACCCTTTATACGGTAGCAATTTTAGCTTTTGGATATAAATTCATTTTAAAATACCGACATAATCGTTACCAACAGATACGAACCGTTTCAGTCATGTTTTTTCAATTAGGTTTTGCCTTTTTGATTCCTGAATTCATGTACGTAATGAATAACGATTTACCATACTATGATTTAAAATCTATGTGGCCACTTAATTATTATATTTTTGATGAATGGTCTGTAAATGGGTTTCTTTCTACTGGAAATATCGGTTTAGCTTTAATTCTATTTGGTATCATTACAATCTTTGTGATTTCCCCAATTTTAACTTATAAATTCGGAAAACGCTGGTACTGTTCGTGGGTTTGTGGTTGTGGTGGATTAGCTGAAACTGCTGGTGATTCTTTTAGACAATTATCCTCTAAAAAAATGTCGGCTTGGAAATTGGAACGTTGGTTAATACATACCGTTTTGGTCTTTTCCGTTGTGATGACAACCGCTATGATTTACACTTATTTAGGTTATGATAAGAATGAATTTTGGCTTACAAGAGGCCTTTTCATCGCTCTAGTTATTGGATTTTTAACATTAGTTTTTGCTGGTGTTATGTACTTTAAGGGCAAAGAATTTGGTAAAGACGCTAAGTATGGTGCTATAGGTTTTTTCGTTGTTATTGGATTATTGCTGGTAATGCATTTCACAGGTGGTACAAACAACATATTTTATATTAAAGCGGGAGCTTTAAGATCTGCTTACGGACTTTATATTGGCTCTATATTTTCGGGTGTTATTGGAACTGGTTTTTATCCTATTTTAGGTAATCGATCTTGGTGTCGTTTTGGTTGCCCAATGGCAGCGATTCTTGGGTTTCAACAACGATTATTTTCTAAATTCAGAATTACTACCAATGGCGGCCAATGTATTTCTTGCGGAAATTGTTCTAATAGCTGCGAGATGGGGATTGATGTTCGACACTACGCTCAAAAAGGAGAGAACATTGTGAGGTCTAGCTGCGTAGGTTGCGGTATCTGTGCTGCGGTTTGCCCTAGAGGTGTGTTGAAATTAGAGAATGACAGTATGGAAGGACGCATAAATCCGACTGAAATTCTATTAGGAAACGATGTCGATTTAATGGATTTAGTGAATAAAAAGTAATGAAATATTTATGTTATCTCATTTTATTTTTAACTATAATTAGTGCTCACGCTGAAAAAGAGTACCAAAAAACATTCTACGAAAATGGTAATATCCAATCGGAAGGTTGGACAGAAAACAATCAAAAAATAAAATTTTGGAAATTCTATTATGAAAACGGAACTCTAAAAAAAGAAGGACACTTTTCATCCGATAAAGAAATAAATTACTGGAAGTTTTACACAAAAAAAGGGATTCTTGAAAAAGAAGGACACTATCAAAACGGCAAGAAAAATAATTGGTGGTTATTTTATGATACTGAGGAAAAAGTAGACCATAAATGCCAACTAAAAGACAATAAAAAAAACGGATATTGTCTCATGTATAAGAACGAAAAACTAGTTTCAGCTTCTAGATATAAATCAGGTAAAAAATTAAAAGAATGGACTACCTTTGCATCCTTTAAAAAGGAGAATAAACTTAGCGACCTTAAATGACCATAATTAAAGTCATCATTCCTGCCTATAACGAAGCAGATTCTATAGCACGTGTTATTAACGACATTCCAAAATCTGTCGACGAAATAATTGTCGTTAGCAATAACTCAACTGATAATACCGAAAAAAATGCTAAAAACGCAGGTGCAACCGTTTTAAAAGAAAGTAGAAAAGGCTATGGCTATGCTTGCTTAAAAGGTATGGAGCACATTGCTAATCAAACAAAAAAACCAGATATTGTAGTTTTTCTAGATGGCGATTATAGCGATTATCCTGAAGATCTCACCAAAATAGTTGCTCCCATAATTAATGACGATATCGATTTTGTAATTGGTGCCCGCGTCAAACAACTGCGAGAAAAAGGGTCTATGACGGTACCACAAATTTTTGGTAATTGGCTTGCTACAACTTTAATGAGCTTGCTTTTCGGAGCAAAATTTACAGACCTTGGCCCTTTTAGAGCTATTAAATATAAAAAGCTACTAGCCCTTAATATGCAAGACAAAACTTATGGTTGGACCATCGAAATGCAACTTAAAGCACTTACGCAAAAACTCACATACATAGAAGTGCCAGTAAACTACAAAAACAGAATAGGTGTCTCAAAAGTTTCAGGTACGGTAAAAGGTGCTATATTTGCAGGCATAAAAATCTTAGGTTGGATTTTTAAATACAGTTTTAAAAAATGATTCTAGAAACAGCTATAATAATTATTTATACCGTGTCCCTATTGCTAATATTCATGTATGCATTAGCACAACTCAACCTACTGTTTAACTACCTTTCTTCAAAAAAAACCAAGGACGATTCCCCAAAATTTGATTTATCTAATCCAGACGAAATTCCATATATCACTATTCAACTTCCTGTTTATAATGAAATGTATGTTATGCATCGTTTGCTTAAAAACATAGCAAAAATCGATTATCCTAAAGATAAATTAGAAATTCAAGTTTTAGACGATTCAACCGATGAAACTGTTGAAAGTACAAAAGCTCATGTAGAAAAACTTCGAGCCACAGGCTTAGACATAAAACAAATTACCAGAACAGACCGTAAAGGCTTTAAAGCTGGTGCACTTAAAGCAGGATTAGAATCAGCAAAAGGCGACATTATTGCCATTTTCGACTCCGATTTTCTTCCTAAAAAAGACTGGTTAAAACGCACCGTTCCTTATTTTAAAAACCCAGAAATTGGCGTCGTACAAACCCGTTGGGGCCATATTAACCGCGACTATTCAATACTTACAAGAATCCAAGCCTTTGCACTCGATGCACATTTTACTTTAGAGCAAGTAGGCCGAAACAGCAAAGGGCATTTTATCAATTTTAATGGTACCGCAGGATTGTGGCGAAAAGCCTGTATAATCGATGCCGGAAATTGGGAAGGCGATACACTAACCGAGGACTTAGACCTTAGCTACCGTGCACAACTTAAAAACTGGAAATTCAAATATTTAGAAGACGTCGAAACTCCTGCTGAGCTTCCAATAGTTATTAGTGCCGCTCGATCGCAACAATTTAGATGGAACAAAGGTGGTGCCGAAAATTTCCGAAAAATGATGGGGCGTGTCATAAAAAGTGAAAACATAACGGCAAAAACAAAAGTACACGGCTTACTGCATTTATTAAATAGCACCATGTTTTTAAACGTACTAATTGTTGGGGTTTTAAGCATTCCAATGTTATATATAAAAAACGAATATGCGCATTTACGTCCGTACTTTTACGTAATGAGTTTCTTTGTAATGAGTACCATTATCTTTTTTATTTGCTACTGGTTTATGTACAAAAACATTTATGGTGGTGGCTTTAAAAATTTTATCCGTTATATCGGTATGTTTTTTGTTTTTTTCTCAATAGCCATGGGCTTTTCACTACACAACTCCATTGCGGTAATAGAAGGCCATTTAGGTAAAAAATCAGAATTTGTTCGCACACCAAAATTCAATATTAGCAAGTATAAAGACAACTGGAAAAACAACAAATACATGAAACGCACCATTTCAGTTAACGTTATTTTCGAAGGGCTTCTTATGCTCTATTTCGGTTTCGGTATGTACAGCGCCTTTATTGTAGGCAACCAAGGTGGCGATTTCGGGCTCTTCCCATTTCACCTCATGCTATTTGTAGGTTTTGGCTATGTATTTTTTAAATCGCTGGCCTCAAAAGTTTAAACAATTCCCTTGAAAAAGGGAATCCCTTAATTAATAAACCGAAATTATTTTAACAAGTTTAAAAATGTTTTGGGCGTTACCACAAGGGTCGGGCTTTCCGCTATATCTTTTTTTGCCATTTATGGCAGCAATAAAAGGATGCCGCTGCAATCACTAACGCGGGCACGCGTTTTCAATCAACGTCATCTTCAGTTAAATAATCTCAATCCATTTTTCTTCTAAAATTTAAGTGAGCACTTTTTCATTTTTATACCCCAACCAAATAATCATATATTTGCCACATGCTTTTAAACCCAACGTTTTTAAAACTTAATAAAATACCAATACTCTTAGCGGTATTTAGCATTTTATTCTATTGGGTTTTCGCTTATAATTTAGTCCGTACAGATTATGTAAAACTACTTACGCTTTATGCAGCCTTGTTTGTTTTATTTTATAACGTTATTAAACTTTTTAAACATAACACAAAAGCTTTAACGTATTTAGCCTTTGGGTTTCGCGCCACTTTTATATTGGCGATACCCAACCTTTCGCAAGATTTTTACCGTTTTATTTGGGATGGCCGCATGATTCTAGAAGGCATAAACCCTTATTTATTTACAGTAGAATCTTTTATAAGTCAAGGTGAATTTCCAGTTGCTCAAGCTTTAGAACTTCGTGCTGGCATGGGCGATTTAAATGCCAGTCACTTTACAAACTATCCGCCAATAAACCAACTTTGCTTTGCTATTGCGGCGTTGTTTGCTAGTAAAAGTATTTTAGGTTCGGTAGTGGTTTTGCGCTTACTTATTATTGCAGCCGATTTTGGAACACTCCACTTTGGAAAAAAACTTTTAGAAAAACTGAAGCTTCCTACTCACAACATATTCTGGTATATTTTAAACCCATTTATTATCATTGAACTTACCGGAAATCTTCATTTTGAAGGCGTGATGATTTTCTTTTTGGTTTGGAGTTTGTATTTACTTTATATTAACAAATGGCAATTTGCTGCTGTGGTTTTAGCGCTATCAATTTCGGTTAAGTTGGTGCCTTTAATATTTCTGCCTTTGTTTTTTCAATGGTTTGTGAAGCGAAACGTCATTTCGACAGAGCACAGCAACGATAAATCTAATAATCATAAACAAGATACTGGGTTTTCAAAGTGGATTCCTGCCTTCGCAGGAATGACAAAACTAATTGGGTTCTATAGCATCGTTGGCGCTACTACACTATTACTTTTTGCGCCCTTTTATTCGTCCGAATTTATAAACAACTATACAAAAACAGTAGCACTTTGGTTTCAAACTTTCGAGTTTAATGCAAGTTTGTATTACATAGCTCGCGAAGTTGGTTATTTGTTTAGGGGCTGGAACGAAATTGCCATTATTGGGAAAGTAACGCCCATTCTGGTTATTCTGTTCGTTTTAATGATGACATTTTTTAGGAGAAATAAAACACCTGTTGCTCTTATTTCGTGTATGTTACTAGTATTGTCCTTTTATTATTTTACGGCAACTACGGTGCATCCTTGGTATGTGGCTACCCTTTTAATACTATCTGTGTTTACTAAATATAAATTTCCTTTGGTTTGGAGCTTTGTAATTATTCTTAGCTATTTGGCATATATAAACCTTAATAAAGCTGATAAATCTGAAAACCTTTGGATTATTGCTTTGGAGTATGTTGTGGTGTATACCGTGTTTATTTGGGAGGTTTTTTTAAAAAAGCCAACTAAAGTACTGGAAGGTTAACTGCTATTTTTATTATGAAGTCAGCATCAACGGTTACTTAAATCTCTTCTTGTTAGTAGAAAACTTTAAGGCAAAAAAAAGCTCCCAGATTCCTGGAAGCTTAATGTTCTCTATTTTTACTCTGATATTGGCTCATTGCATAGATTCAAGTAAAGTCAGCGTATAAAACTATAATTAAAGTTTTTCTAAATTGATAATGGTGTTAGTTTCATCTTGATCCTCCATATCATCTTCATCTTTTGAATACTCAATATCTCTGTTAAAGGTAATTTTAAACTTAGTCCCTACAAATGTGTCACTATTTAAATCGAAGGCTGCTAAAACGGCATCTTCAACGTTTTGAAACGTTAATGTATGCTCCATACCCTCTTTATCCGTAGTTACAAAATCGTAACCCCAATCTTCTTTACCGGCATAAGTAGCATATACTACTAACCCATCTTGATCTTCGATGGTGATTATATTGGTGTTTAAATCTGACTGAGATTTAAAGCTTGAAAGCGATAAAAAAACCAACAATAATCCACTTAATACTAAAAATTTTTTTGTGTTCATCTTATTAATAAATTTAAAATTTAACTTAATTTTTTTCGGAAAACCGCTTACTTAAAGTCCGAATTTCTTAAAATAATTTCACCATGAAACTACTAGTAATTAGTATATTAAATATACGCTTTATTTTAAAATTTAGAATAAATTTAACTAAGATTTAAACATGTCGTTAGCATCTTTAAAGGTTTTAAATTCCAACATATAGTCATTTGGATCTTTCACAAAAAACGAGTTGTGTTCACCAACTTTCCCTGATAAAAATTGGCTTTCAGATACCAATTCTAGCTTTTCGGCCTTAAGTTTTGCGTAAATAGTCTTCCATGTTTCAGGATCTAAAATGATTCCAAAATGAAATGACGGTAATATTTTGCCTTCAAACACATAATTGGGACTGTTAAAATTAAATTTTCCCGACTTAATAAATGTCATTTGATGTCCATATAAATTTGCATCAATCCAATATTCTGTGGCTCTACCAAATGTAGCACCAATTGTGGTGTAAAACTTTTTTGTCTCCTTGATACTTAAACAAGGTAATGACATGTGAAATGAGGTTTCCATAATCCATAATTTAAATTGGTTTCAAACTTTCTATTCGATAAAAAACATCATCACCATCTTCGTCTTCCACGAAAGTGATTCTGAAATCTTTATCAATTAAACTTTTATCGTTTTTTAAGTCAAATTGTTTTAAAACGCGTGGATGCACATCCTCGAATGCAAGTTCCTCGCCATTTTCAAACCAAAAATTGTAATAACCGTTTTTGTAGGATTTAAAAGCGGCAGTTCTCATAATATTATTTATTTAATCGTTGTCTTCAGTTTCTTCATCAGCTATATCTGGATCTTGTACAGCTTCAGGATCATCGTTATCAAATTCCTCATAATCGTCTTCATCATAATTCTCCATAGTTACTTCCAGTTTCGTACTTACTTTAACTAAATACTTAGTGTCTTCAGTAATTATTTCAACGGCTTCTATAGTTTCGTTATGTTGATTTTTAAACGACACAATATCATCGTCATCATAACCATCAGGATATTTATCAACTAACATGGCCAAAATTTCTGGTGTTAGTTTTTTAAAATCTACAATAACACGTTTTAAATTGTCATTTCTTTTTTTCATTTTGTGGGGTAAAGGTTTGTTACAAGTTTAAATATACTTAATTCAAATTATTTTACACGAATTACATCATAAAAATCTTTTCGTCTATCTTTTAAATTTTTAACTGCTCCGAAAGAATGTAGTTCTCTTAATAGACTTAAATCGACATCGGCAACTAAAATCATTTCTGTATTTGTAGTAGCTTCAGCTTTAATTCCATTACTAGGAAACGAAAAATCACATGGTGTAAATACGGCCGATTGTGCGTATTGAATATCCATATTATTCACATTTGGTAAATTACCAACGCTACCAGAAATTGCCACATAACATTCGTTTTCAACAGCACGAGCTTGGGCACATAGGCGTACACGAGAATACCCATTTTGCGTATCGGTTAAGAAAGGAATAAACAATATATCCATACCTTCATCAGCCAGCAAACGAGATAATTCTGGAAACTCTGAATCATAACAAATAAGAATACCAATTTTACCGCAATCGGTATCATAAGTTTGTAACTTATTACCGCGTTGCATCCCCCAAATTTTAGCTTCGTCTGGTGTTACATGTATTTTTTCGTAACGTTCAACACTTCCATCTCGACGGCATAAATAGCCTACATTATAAAGCTTATCATCAACTAATTCTGGCATACTTCCAGAAATAATATTAATGTTATAAGAAATAGAAAGCTGCTTTAATTTATTAATGATAGTTTCCGTAAACTTTGCTAGTTCTCTTATAGCATCTGGCTCATGCAAATGGTTAAACTCCGCCATTAACGGCGCATTAAAAAACTCCGGAAACACCGCAAAATCTGACCTGTAAGCTGATACGCTATCAATAAAATATTCCACCTGCTCCATTAACGCATCTAAGTCCTTATAAGGTCGCATTTGCCATTGTATTAAACCTAGCCTGACAATTGTTTTTATAGAAGCGGCTTTTTTATTGGGTTTGGAATAATAAATATTATCCCATTCCATTAATACGGCATACTCATTTGAAGCTGTATCGCCTTCTAAATAATTTTTTAAAACACGAACTGGGTGAAAATCATTCGAGATTTGAAAATTTAAAACTGGATCATGAATTTCTTTGCGCTTAACTTTTTCTATATATTCCTTTGGTGTTAAGTTTTTATGTTTATGATAATTTGGCATGCGTCCACCAAAAACAATCCCTTTTAAGTTTAAGTTTTCACAAACTTCCTTTCTGTAATCATAAAGTCGTCTTCCTAATCTTAAGCCTCTATATTCAGGTTTTATAAATACATCTATCCCATATAAAACATCGCCATCGGCATGATGATTTTTAAAGGATTCTCCTCCAATAATATCCTCATAAGTATGCTCGTCATCAATACTATCATAATCTACAATTAATGATAAAGCACAACCGGCAATATCACCATCTATTATTATAATAACTTGACCTTCTGGAAACATGGTTGTCAAATCTTCAATATGATGTTTTTTCCAGTATGAGTTAAGCACACCACCATAAGACTCTAAAGTTGCTGCTTTTAATTCCTCAAAATCATCAACTGTTAGATACTTTAATTCTATATTTTCTATTTTTTTTATATTCATAATTATTGACCTAACAAGTAGGCGAAAATTAATGGTGCAACAATAGTTGCGTCACTTTCTACTATAAATTTCGGGGTGTTAATATCTAATTTTCCCCATGTGATTTTTTCGTTTGGTACCGCTCCAGAATAAGATCCGTAACTAGTTGTAGAGTCGCTAATTTGACAAAAGTAACTCCAAAATGGGGTATCTGTACGTTCCATATCTTGATATAACATAGGCACTACACATATTGGAAAATCGCCAGCAATACCACCACCAATTTGGAAGAATCCGATACCTTTAGCTGAATTATCTGTGTACCAATCTGCTAAAAACGTCATGTATTCAATACCAGATTTCATGGTGCTTGCCTTCAATTCGCCCTTTAAAACATAACTAGCAAAAATATTCCCCATGGTACTATCTTCCCATCCTGGACATACAATTGGTAAGTTTTTTTCAGCCGCCGCATACATCCAAGAATCTTTTAAATCAATTTCATAGTATTGTTCTAATACACCAGATAATAACATTTTGTACATATACTCATGCGGCAAATAACGCTCGCCATTTGCCTCGGCATCTTTCCATATTTTATGAATATGTTTTTGTAAACGA
>NZ_JBATHX010000034.1:0-1927 GCF_049667265.1 Algibacter sp.
TAAATAATATTAACAATGAAGAAAATCAATTTATAAAACTAGATCATTTTTCAGTTTCTGAAAATCGTATTTTGTCTATTATTAATTTATCAGACGGAACTTTAATGTGCAGTACCGAAAATGATGGGTTATTTCATTTAAATGCTGACGGTCAAATTATAAATCATTATTTAGCTAATAAAACAGACGTTAAGGGCATAGTGGCTAACTCCATTTGGCATTTATTTTTAGATCGTAACGAACGTATTTGGATTAGCTATTATAATTCAGGAATAGGTATTTATGATAAATTATATGATAAGTTTAAAGATATTGAAAGTTTACAAAACAACTCTAATTCTTTACAGATTGGGTCTGTTACAGCCATTACAAATGACCAATCAGGTAATTTTTGGGTTAGTTTAGACGGAGGAGGGATTGATGTTTTTAACCATGAATTAAATCAATTTACCCATATTAATTCATCAGAAAACAAAGTGTTTTCTGGGTTAACCAATGATTACATTGAATCATTATTTATAGACAGTAATCAAAATATTTGGGCGGGAAGCTGGAGCAAGGGCTTGTTTCTATTAAAGAAAGGGTCTAAAAAATTTATTAATTATACTATAGAGAATACAGATGGAAGTTTAAGTTCTAATAACATTTTAAGTATTGCAGAAGATTCTGAAGGCACTATTTGGTTTGCCAGTTGGGATAAAGGCATACACTCATACAACCCAAATACAAATACATTTATTCATCACAAATCCGAGCCTTTTTTAAAACATGGAATACAAGATAGTTATGCTAGAAAAGTGTTGTTTGACAAAAATGGTAATTTGTGGGTAACAACAATAAGCAAAGGCTTATTTAAAATTAAAAAATTAGAAGATGGCACTTTTTCTGTTGTTTCAATGGAAGCCAGAATGTCTGAAGAATTTAATAATCAAGCAACAGTTAATCATGTTATGTCTTTATACGAAGGTATTGATGGCTTAATTTGGATTGGAACAAGAGGTGCCGGTTTATTTAAATACAACCCTGATGCCGATAAGTTTACATGGTATAATAAATTAAATGGACTTGAAGCCATAAATATAACGGGTATTATTGAAGATTTAAATGGAGATATTTGGCTTAGTACCCATTCTGGGATTACTAAATTTGATATGGCGACCAATAGTTTTACAAGGTTTACAAAAGATGACGGACTGCTTTCAAACGATTTTAACGCAAATGCTAATTTTAAAGATAAAGAAGGAACTATTTATTTTGGCAATTATCTTGGCATAGATTATTTCGATCCTTTAAATATTAGTGTTAATACAATTGTGCCATCATTATATTTAACAAGATTTAAACTATTCAATGAAGATGTTTTTCCAAATGAAAAAGATGCTCTGCTTTCTAGTGTTATTGGAGAAACAGAGTATATTAGTTTAGACCATACACAATCTGTATTTACAATTGAATATACAGGTGTAAACTATACAAGACCAGAATTAAACCAATACGCCTATTATTTAGAGGGATTTGAAGAATCTTGGAATTATGTTGGTAGTTTAAAAAGTGCCACGTATACTAACTTAGAACATGGAAACTATACTTTTAAATTAAAGGCGGCAAATAGTGATGGTAAATGGACAGAAACACCATTAAGTTTAAATATTACCGTTTTACCTCCTTGGTGGAAGACCAACGAAGCCTTGTTTATCTATATAGCTTTGTTGCTTTTGGGATTCTATTTACTAAATAGAATGGCACAAATAAGATTGAATAAAAAGCAAGCAATAACCCTTGAACGAAATTTGAGATTACAAGAAAAGGCCTTGAACGAGGAAAAGTTTCAGTTTTTCACCAACATATCACATGAATTTAGAACGCCTCTTACATTAATAATGAATCCTATTAATGATATTATTAGAGATGAAAGTTTAAACCTTCC
>NZ_JBATHX010000035.1:0-8093 GCF_049667265.1 Algibacter sp.
AGCACGCAGCCCTGATATAAAAATTATTTTTCTGTTTGGTTTTTGCTAATCGCTTATATAGGATGAGGTGATTTTAGCCCAATATTATTAAAAAAACCACTTTGATTTGAACGAAAAAGCAGCGTAATTATGTGTTTTATCGATAAAAATTTGCTTTTTATCGAAGAAATGTTATATTTGTGTTAGTTGAACCCCAAAATTACAATAATGAAAAGTAACCTATTTATTGGTTTTTACCTTCGTTTATTCTTTTAGATACGCTTTATGGTCGATTGTACTTTCAATAATAAGGAAGTGCATTATTTATTTACAGAGAGTTTACATCTCCTTAATTACGATAATTAAGAATTTCATTAAATAAGCTGCTTTTTTTGTAAAATTTAAACCAACAAGATTGTTGGTAAACTATTATTAATTAAATTTTATATTATGAGTAAGCCACTTACAGAACAAGAATTACACAATTTGGCAATGAATCATGTAGGACAGGATTTAGAAGACAAAGGCTATGAATTCATTACTATAAATTGTAAACTAGAAAAATACCCACAGTTTGTTTGTGTTGATAAAAACAATCAACACTATTATGTTATAGTTAGAGCAGTAAAATTACCCTTCAACCCTTACAAATATAATGTTGTTTGGATGGAAACTTTTAAATACCATGCTTATAGCAAAAATGCCAAAGTGCTTTATGCAGGTATTGGTTTAGGCAATGCAGAGGATGAAAGTCTTCCATTATACTTTGACCAGGATTACTTGTTTGAATATACAGGTATTCAACCGGTTCAAACTATGCTAAATTAAATAGGATTCAGTTTAAATTCTTTTAAATGATAAATATATAGGTGGAAAAGAAAATGTTATCACTTTGTTATTTATCTATTCATGCCAATATTTCCCCAATTTCGTAAATAGGTTGTTCATCTTCCGACTCGAATAACTTTGTGTAATCCATCACATTTGAAACACCATCTATTTTGCATAAGAGACTAATGACTTCTGATAACCCTTTAAACAAAACATCTTTATCTGTAGGGTTTATAGGTTTGTTGTTTTTATAGTGAAGCGGTAATTGAAAACCGCAGCCTTCTAAAAAGGTGGCTTCAATTTTCAGTAATTCCAAAGGAGAATAGCCATTAAATTTTCGCCCTAAATTTTGGTGCACTATACCAATATAATTCAATTCTAAAGCACCATGAGTATCTGATAGATGTTTCCAACTATCTCTATTGTCTAAAATATTTCCAACGGCGCATTGCTTGCAACATTCAGGATTTAAGGTGTTGTTATGAAAGGCAACATATAGTTTTTGGATGGCTTTTTCCAATCGAATTGTGGTTTTCATAATCTGCAGATTTACTTAAAATTACTAAAAAGTTAGCACTTTAAATGTCGATTTACTAATAAAATTAATTTTTTCGCTCACATTTCAAATTTGTTTCGATGTAGTTATATAAATCATTAAAGCTATTAATTATGAAACGAATTTTATTTTTTGCAATGTGTTTTGCAATGACATTTACAACTTTAAATGCACAAGATTATAATCAGATGGTCTATACTGGGCAGGCCGCAGATTATGGCGGGGATCCCGCTTCATGGGAAGATCCTGAAAACTGGAGAAGAGGCGGCGACCCAAATCTTCCAGGAATACCCGAGCCAGGCGATGATATTTTAATCGAAGGTTTTTACGTTTATTTTAATGGGCTTGGATCTGTTTCATTAAATCAAGAATTTGGTACTTTAGAATTACGTTATGGAGCTCAATTAACAACTCAGGCAGATTTTTTTCTTGATAATTTTATAGTGGATACCTCGAGTAGTTTTGAAGTTATTGTACAAGATTTTGACGTTTTTAAAAAAGTTACTTGTCAATACTTTTCTTTTGTTGGTAAATTGAATTTAGTTTTTGCTGGATACGCACCACAAATTGGAGATAGCTTTCAAATTGTTGAAGGTAATCACCAAGCTTGCCCCGCAGTAACACCATATGAAAATATTAGTTATGATTTTAATACCTCATTAACTGCAAAATGTGGCGCTGATGGTTTTGGATTAAGTGTTGAAGTTCTGGGAATTAATTATACAAATGCTATTTCATGGGATGGTGAAGGAAATGATGGCAACTGGGATAATCCAGCAAACTGGGATCCTAATGGAATCCCAACGGCAACTTCAAGAATAATTATTAATAAACCCGGTGCTGGTGGGTATGTTAAAACAAAGGGGGCGGGTGTTACACAAGTGGCAAACATTGTTTTAGGTAATAATAACACCTTGGAAATAAATGGCGATTTATTGGTTGATAAATATGTGTATGTAAATAAAGGGGCTACATTTTTATGGCAAGCTGGGAAAATTTATAGTAATGATATTAATGATCAATCTGGAATATCAAGTTTTGGGAATATAGTTCTGGACGGACCAGGCACCAAAGAATTGGATACCAATTTTTATATGATTTCTTATGGTGAAGATATAAACCATAATCAAGGCGATTTAAATATTAATAATGGCTATGTACGTATGTTTAATTTTAATAGTTATAATATAAATGGTGATAATATTAATATTGGTTATACAAGTGGCGATCGGCATGAATTAACTATTAGTGTTATTAGCGAACTTAAAAAAACGGCTGGTACTGGAACATCTTCAATTAACTTAACGAAATTTATAAATTATGGGGATGTTATTAGTGAATCTGGAATTTTAGCTATAAATGGAGATTTAACAACGGGTGAATATGAAGAATATATTGATGGAGAGCTTGTTGAATATATTGGAACTTATGGTGGAAGTGGGAGCTTTATGTGGCCTGTTGGTTTTGTTATGGAAGGTGTAGTTGCTCCAGGGAGTTCCCCAGGTATTTTAACCATGATTGGAGATTTAACCACATCATCTACTGCAAAATTCGAAATAGAAATTGATGGCCCAAATGCAGGTTCTCAATTCGATCAAGTTTCTGTAACAAATAGCGCCGCTTTAGAGGGTGAAATAGAAGTTACACTTGGGTATTTGCCTCCAAACGATGCTAGTTTTGAAATTATATCAGCCAATGATATTACTAATTGTAACCTTCCAAACCAAGTTAGTACTAGTTATAATGGCACGCCTTATACTTTTGATGTGGTATGTTATAATAATTCCGTTTACTTAAATGGACCTGGTGTTACCCTTAGTTCAAATGAAAATATTTTAGACGAAATCACCATACATCCTAACCCAGTTAGCACCGTTTTAAATATTAAGTCCGATTTAATTTCAAAAGGAAATTGGCAAATTTTAAATCAAATAGGGCAAGTAGTAAAGGCGTCTAAATTTGAATCTAACGACTTTAAAATAAATGTAAATGCATTACCAACAGGTTTATATTTCTTTAAAATTGAAGACGAGAATTTAAATGCTACAATCACTAAACGCATAGTGATTTCCAACTAAGCGTATAACTTTTTAAAATTAGAATAAGATTTAATAAAGAGTTACTAGAAATAGTAGCTCTTTATTTTTTACGAGTTTTAGTTAAGAAAATGGTGGCTAAAACAAGCACCAACCCAATTAAAAAATACCATATATAGTTTGAAGATGAATTTAACTCAATTGGAGTAGTATCTCCAATTAATACTAAGCCTGCCCAATAATGCGGGGCAACAACTCGGCCTTCACTATTAGCAATATAGCTTAGTTTTGCTTGTTGTAGTGCTTTGTCTTTTGGAAGTCCTTTTTTAATGTTATCATAAAAAAGTTCAATAATTTTTGCGCTCGATTGTTCATCAATTTTCCAAAGGCTAGTTAAGATACTTTCGCTACCGGCATAGTTAAAAGCGTGTGCCAAAGAAATCATACCTTCTCCTGCTTGATAGGTTGGTTTTCCTGTTTCGCAAGCGGTTAGAATGGCTAAATTCGAGTTTAAGTTTTCATTGTAAATCTCATAGGTATATAAAGAGTTGTCTTCATCTTGAATATTTTTAGCGAAAATTAGTCTAGATAATTCCGGAGATATATTATTTGATTCGGCATGTGTGCCAATATGAATAATTTTATGCTCGTTGGCCACATTTTTAAAAATTTGCTTGGAAGCTTTTTCGTTTATAAAATATTCGCCATTAAATAACCTTGAATATTCTTTTGCAATATCAACACTAAAGGGTTGTGGTAAAAGCGTTAAATAAGTTTCATCAATTGAAATAGAATCCTTAATGGCAAGGCTATATTCTTGTTTCATTTTATCGTTAAATTCTGGTGCAAAAGCTATAAAGTCCTTTTGATAATTAATAGTTTTTTTATCCTCATCGAGTAACAATAAACTGTAATTGTATGAAATACTATATTTTGAGAGTAAACTATTGGTGGCTAAATCTTTAAATGCATTTATTTTTGATGGTGTTAGGCTTTCAAAACTTAAATTAAATAAGGT
Source organism: Algibacter sp. (assembly GCF_049667265.1). GTDB lineage: Bacteria > Bacteroidota > Bacteroidia > Flavobacteriales > Flavobacteriaceae > Algibacter_B. The sequence continues at coordinate 4,421 of NZ_JBATHX010000035.1, forward strand.
GCCATCAGGGATAATAACCACATGATTTGTGGTGATTTCTTTTTCAAAAGGTTGCCAAAGTTTTTGGTATAGTTCCTGATAAATTTTGCTAACTTCAGAAATGTCGCTTTGATTTTCAGAAATCGTTTTAATTCTATCTGTTAATTTATTTGAATCTAGTTTATAAATGTTTTTTCCTAATTTATTAATAACAACAGCGTACAAAACGTTGTCAATAAATAAATAGCGAACTATTGTTGTTTTATTTGGAATATTAGATTGTAAATTATCCAATGGTTCTTCTATAGTTGCAAAACGCATTTTATAATATTTTGGGTATTGTTGTTTTAGCGTATCCAAAAATTTTACCCAGTTATTATTGTTTTCAATTAAAAATTGAATCGCATCATGTTCTTGGTTTTCGGAACTTGAGTTTTGTAATTTTCTAAGGGTGTTTTCTCTTTCAATTACCTTGTTTGGTATATCAGCAAAAGAAATAGATGTTTTAATGTTTAATCGCGCTCTTATTCGATTATATAAGGCAGATTCATGTAAACTTATAGTTTTATTTAAGTATTTTATATTTCCTGTTAATTGGTATAAATCAAGATTTAGGTACTTGGCAAAATTAAAAACATCATAATTGCTTTCTATCAGCTTATTTACATCATCAACAGAGGTTATTAAGGATCTTCTTTCTTCTAAAGTATTTATGGCATTATTAGCATCTGTCAAAATTGTTTTCAACAATAAGCTGTCTTTGGTTTTAGATAATTTGTATCTTGATTTTGCATTGACCATTAACATTTCTGCCTTATATTCTTCAAAGTGAGATTTGTCAAAACTGTTTTTTATTGTATCATTATTTGTTTCATACAAAGCAAGACTTTTATTGCTCCATTCTAAACTCTGCTCATAATCTTTAACTAGCATGGAGGTTTTTGCTAAGGCAACTAATACTGTGTTTGTTAAATTACTATGTTCTCCTTTGTTTTTTAGTAAATAATTGTAAGCATCTTTTAAAATTGTAATGGCTCGTTCTTTTTCATTAATTGTAGCTAAAACAAGAGATAAATTTATAATAACAAACAACCTATCCCTACTATATTCATTTTGATGCGCTTTTTGATGAAATTGATTGCTTAATTCTAAATATTTTTTTGCTTCTTCATAATTTTTAAGTTCTTTATTAATAAGCCCTTTGCTAAAATACATGTTGGCCTTTAAAACAAAATTGTCCCCAGGTATTTTATTAGCTATACTTTCGGCTTCGTTTAATAATAATAATGAGGAATTAAATTCTTTTAATGGAATTTTTATTTCTACTAGAGATGTAATTGCAGAAAAGTTTTCAAGGCTATTGGTTAATAAATTTTCTTTAGCATGTTCGTAGGCTAAAACACTAATTTTTTTTGCGTTTTCATAATCGCCAAGGTCGAAGTAAAGGCTTGATAGATTTCTATAAGCCAAAGAAAGATTGCGTTGTACCCTAAAAGTTAATGGGTGATTATGTGTACTACTCAGAAATTCCTTGTATAGTTTTATACTCTCTTGAATTAACTGCATAGCTTCAGAGTATTTACTTTGGGTTTGTTTTAGTAAAACCATATTCGCTTTAATGGACGCAGGAAAATATAATCTATTTTCAGGGTTATTATCCATTTCTACAGTCTTTTTAAGTCCAGTCTCATAATAATAAGCGGCACTATCCGATTTAGAAGTGAAGTACATTAATGCGCCAAGGTAATTATAGACTCTTGCCGAAAGTTTAAATTTTTGAGTTGGATGCTTTTTTAAAATTTTTTGTGCATCTCGGGTGTGTTTTTCAAAGAGGTCTATATTTCCTAAACGAATTGCGTATTCACTTAAACGGTATTCGGAATTTAAAAGTGGTTCAGGCGTTTGTAACTTTAAAGCAAATGTCTTTGATTTTTCGGCATATTCATAAGCCTTTTCTGGGTCGCCTTGTTCATTAAATAATTTAGATAAATCTATTTTTATTTGATGTTTTGATTTTAATTTTAAAGGTTTTGTTTCTAAATAGTTTGATAAATCTAAACTTTGATTTAAAGAGTTGTTCTCGCTATTTAATGAAAGCTCAATTTTACCAAGCATATATACATAATGAGATAAAGTATCATAATTCTTTTTGCCCTTGTAATATTCAATTTGTTTATCGAGTTCTGATTTTGCTTTTTGAAGAGAATCTGTATTGATTAATTTTTCAACATATGAAATACTAGAAATAGAATCATTCTGTGCCTGAAATTGGAGCCCAAAAAACATCACAATTACTAAAGTTGTGAGTTTTAAAAGGGATAAAGACCTATTCATTTAGTTGAAAATTTATTTTACAATTTTGAAAGCACTTTTTTAGCAGCATCAGTTTCACTCAAACTCAGGTGTTTTTTTGCAAGTTCCATGTTTCCTTCTTTTAAATAAGCTAGCCCTAAATAGTAGTAGGCATCGCCTAAAAAGGCAAAATCATCCTTCGCTTCAATGGCGCGTTCTAGGTAAGGAATCGCAACATTTTCATTTTTATTTGCTAAATAAGCCACACCTAAAAAATAATTTAACGAATCATTTTCTGGATTTTTTTCTTGTAAAACCCGCCATTTATCAATTGCTAATGTATAGTCGCCATGTTTGTAATTCACCATGGCATCATAAAAATCAAAATTATTAGTATTACTCATTGTTGTAGGTAAGCCAGGATCTGGTTTAAAGAAATTGGCGTAAATTTTTTCGTTTTTTGGCGTGTTAAAAAACCAAATACTTCCAACGGCAAGTATTATTGAAGCAGCTATTGCCAATTTGCTAAAGCTTAAAAACCTCACTTTACTTTTAGTAGGTTTTTGAACTTTGGTTTTTGGAATCTCTTCATGAAACTCATCAAGTTGCTCCTTTAAATTTTGTGTTTCAATGCCAGCTAGCATTGTTTTTATATCTTTAACTTTTACTTTAAATTCATCATCTAGCTCTAGTAGTTGATTAAAATCTTTTAATTCTTGTGTGGTCATAGAACCATTTAAATATTGTTCTATAATTTCAAGTATGTCTTGTGATATTTTGCTATTATCTTTCAATCTAATTAATTTTTTGAGGCTAAAACCATAGCACGCAATTTTTCCATACATCGGTATTTTTTATTGCGAGCAGTAGTTTCTTCTATTTTAAATTCTGAAGCAATTTCTTTTAAGGATTTTTTATCAAAATAAAAAACACTTAATAATTGTTTACAAGGTTGGCCTAAATTTTTAAAGGCTCTCATTGTTAATTTTAACTTTTTTTTAGTTGATGCTTTTTCGTCATCGTTTTCATCATTTATAAATGCCAAGGTTTCATAATTTAATGAGTTTCTGTTTTTAAAAGATTTTGATCTTAAAACATCCATCCATTTGTTTTTTGCGATTTTATACAAATAACCTTGTAGGGCACTATCATTTCTTGGTGAAAACTTATCTTCTTTTATTTGGGTCCAAACTGTTATGAAAGCTTCTTGATAAATATCTTTAGCGTGTTCAACTGATCCACTATTTTGAAGAATTAAGTGTTCAACCTTTTTGAAATTTGCTGTATAAAAATGTTTTAAAACATTAGGTTCATTTGATTTTATGGCACAAATGAGCTCTGACTGGTTTAATAAACTGACTGACTTCCCCATAAATTAATAGCTATAGGAAATATACAATTA
>NZ_JBATHX010000036.1:0-7516 GCF_049667265.1 Algibacter sp.
GTCTGAATATGCTAAACCTGTATAACAACAAAAAATAAAAATATCTCTAACTTGGTCTAATCTTAATATATGGAGTCTTTTGTCTATCATTGCTTGGATTTCTACTTCAGACAAGAACTCTCTTTCAGTTTCTTTTGAACGAGCCTTGAAATTCCTGAAAGGATCTTTGTCAATCCAATTATTAGCAATTGCAATTCCGATAATTTTTTTTAAACTTTTGATATATCGCATGGTTGAATTGTGGTTACAATTTCTCTTGCTCTTTAAATAAAATTCAAAACCAGTAACAAACTCATGGTTAAGTTGTTTTAAAGAAATATCATCAATGTTATAATGAAAAGAAGTAAAAAATTGAACATGCCTAAGAGTGGTTTCATATCTTTTTAATGTATTAATCGCATATTCTTTCCCTACTAGTTTTTTTATTTGATTATTGTGGTTTTTAAAAACTTCAATAAGCATCATTTCTTTTTCTCCAATTCCTAGGTAAGCATTTTTTAATGCTTTTGCAGTAATAGGTCTATTTTTTTCTATTAATTCTTGATGATTTTTATATATTTTGTTCTTAATGAAGTCTATTAACCTATTCAGGTTTTTCACTTCGTCTTTAGTCCCTCTAACCTTGCCAGCATTTGAATTCCAATTTATAACGTTTATCTTTCGTTTGATGCTTAATTCGGTACGCTTTCCATTCACAGTAATTCTCATATAGATAGGCGATTTGCCTTCTTTATCAACATCACTCTGTTTTGGGTAAAAAAGTATGGAAAATGTATTTTGCATGAGTGAGTACTTTTTTGATAATTAAATATATGAAAAAAATATTTAACAATAAAATATAATAGCCTGTTTAATAGATATTTATATAAAATTGAGTGAGTGATTTTTAACAAAAAAATACGCACCGAATTACTCACTTTTTGTTTGATATTATATGAATTTAAATGATATTATATAAAATTAAAAACCCTTATAAACATATATTTTATAAGGGTTTGTTGAAATTTGAAATAATTTTAGTACTCAAGGCGGGAATCGAACCCGCACTCCGAAGAATCGGATTTTGAATCCGACGTGTCTACCAATTCCACCACTTGAGCTTAAATTGAGCAGCAAAAATATAGTTTTTTTCGATATTATACCAGATGAATTTTAAAATGATTGATTATAAATTTGAATTATATTTTCTTTAGATGAAAAATAAAATTTAAGCATAGCCAAAGTTAAGGTTCTATTTTATATTAAGAGATAAAGGAAATAGAAACTAATTTGATCGATTATTTTGAAGTTTATTTGGTATTCTAAACAAAAATAGCATGCAATATACTTTTCAGGTAAAAATAATTGTCTAAATTTGCACCTCGTTAAAAATCACATAGTGTTTGCGCACTCTAAAACAACAAGTTAACAATGCCAATAGTAGTTACAGAAGCCAAAATATTTGCATGTACTCAAAGTAGAGTTTTGGGTAAAAAAATTGCCAAAGCTTATGGTGCAAAATTGGGTAATGTTATTACCTCTACTTATAGCGATGGTGAATTCCAGCCTTCTTATGAAGAATCTATAAGAGGCACTCGAATTTTTATAATTGGTTCTACAAATCCTGGTGCAGAAAATTTAATGGAAATGTTGTTAATGATTGATGCTGCAAAACGTGCATCGGCGAGACATATAACTGCTGTGTTGCCCTACTTTGGTTGGGCAAGACAAGACAGAAAAGATAAACCTCGTGTGCCAATTGCTGCAAAATTAGTGGCAAAAATGCTAGAGGCTGCTGGAGCAACACGTATTATTACAATGGATTTGCATGCCGATCAAATTCAAGGATTTTTTGAAAAACCTGTCGATCATTTATTTGCATCCACTATTTTCTTGCCTTATTTACAAAAGTTAAATTTAGATAATTTAACCATTGCATCGCCAGACATGGGTGGTTCTAAAAGAGCTTATGCTTATTCAAAAGCATTACAAAGCGATGTGGTAATTTGTTACAAGCAAAGAGCTAAAGCAAATATTATTTCACATATGGAACTCATTGGTGATGTAACAGGTAAAAATGTAGTTTTAGTTGATGATATGGTTGATACGGCTGGAACATTAACCAAAGCAGCAGATTTAATGATGGAGCGTGGCGCACTTAGTGTAAGAGCTATTTGTACGCATCCAATATTATCTGGTAAAGCTTATGATAATATAAACAATTCAAAACTAGAAGAATTAATAGTAACAGATTCAATACCTGTTAAACCTTTAAGCGATAAAATTAAAGTTTTAAGTTGTGCAAATTTATTTGCAGAGGTAATGGATAAAGTTCATAACAATCAATCTATTAGTTCACAATTTGTGATGTAAATCACTTCCGCGCAAGCGTTATAAAAAGAGTATTAATTAAATAATATAAATACAATTAAATTACAATTATGAAATCAATTACAATCAACGGATCTCAAAGAGAAAGCGTGGGCAAAAAAGCAACAAAAGCCTTACGTAATGCTGGTCAGGTTCCTTGCGTATTATACGGAGGAGACAAGCCAGTGCATTTCTCAGCACCAGAATTAGCTTTCTCAAAACTAGTATACACGCCAAATGCGCATACAGTTGTGATTGAGCTTGAAAACGGAGGAACTTTAAACGCAGTACTTCAAGATATTCAATTTCACCCAGTAACAGATAATATTCTACACGTAGATTTTTATCAGTTATTTGAAGACAAAGAAATTGCGTTAGATATTCCAGTACACCTTGTAGGTAACTCAAGAGGTGTTAAAAATGGTGGTGTTTTAAGAAAAAATAACAGAAAACTTCGTATCAAAGCATTACCAGCAAGCTTACCAGATTTTATAGAGATTGATATTACACCTCTTAAAATTGGCGATAAAGTTGCTGTAGGTGATTTACCAAGTGGCGATTACACTTTTTTACATTCAGATAATACGGTTGTTTGCCAAATTAAAACAGCAAGAACTGCAATTGTTGATGAAGAGGAAGAAGAAGAAGAAGGAGCAGAAGGAGTTGAAGGAGCAGAAGGAACTACTGAAGGTGGAGCAGAAGCACCAGCGGCAGAAGGAGCAGCTCAAGAATAGAAATTATTCAAGATTAAATAATATAAAGCATCCTAATTTATTTAGGATGCTTTTTTATTTTTACAAAAACAAAACAATAATTTGGGCGTTACCCAAAAGGGTCGGGCTTTATATTGCAAGTCCTCGTCACGCTAAGGCGCGACTGTGGGCTTTTCATTGCAATCCCTAACGCAGTTATCCGCCAAAAACAGTAATTGCTGCAAAAAATAGTAATACTAAACAAGGTGTTTTTAATGTAAAAATAGTATCATGTGTCAATTTTTAAAAAGGCTATTTAAAAGCAAAACGTATTTAGAAGAACAAAATCCTATGAAAAAATTTTTAATCGTTGGTTTAGGAAACATTGGTGAAAAATATGAAAACACACGACATAATATCGGATTTAAAATATTAGACTATTTCGCAAATCAGGAAGGTTTAACTTTCGAAACTCAAAAATTAGGCGATGTAACCACCTATAAATTAAAAGGACGAACATTTATATTTTTAAAACCAAATACCTATATGAATTTAAGCGGAAAAGCCATTCAGTATTGGTTAACAAAAGAGAAAATACCCTTAGAAAACTTACTGGTAATTACGGACGATTTAAACTTGCCTTTTGGTAGTATTCGCGTAAAAACCAAAGGAAGTGATGGTGGGCACAATGGCTTAAAAGATACTCAAGACAAACTAAACACAACAAATTATAACCGTTTCCGCTTTGGAATAAGCGATGCCTTTGGAAAAGGCAGACAAGTAGATTATGTTTTAGGAGAATGGACAGAAGAAGAAAACAAAAATCTTAAGGAACGATTAGAAAAATCAACAGAATTAATTAAATCATTCGCTTTAGGAGGTATAAATAATACCATGAATACTTTTAATGGTAAATAAAAAAGGAAGGTTAAAATACCTTCCTTTTTTATTATTCTACTATTATTTTTTTGGTCGATCGGCGTAAGCCATCAGTAACATTCAAAATGTACATACCAGATTGTACGTTTTTTAAATTTATAGTTTCCTCAAAATCACCACCTTTATTGTAAAGGTTTTTATAAATTATCCTGCCTCTTAAATCTACCACCTGAACATCTAGTTTGCCTGATATCGCGGTGCTTAATTTAATGGTAAATGTGCCAGTATTCGGATTTGGATAAACTGCAAAATTATCAAAGCCAAACGCTTCAACAGATAGGGTTGGCATAATATTTAGCCCATAATCTTCTACTTCGCCATCAAATGCATTTTCGCAAGCACTTGGTAAACCATCATCCTTATATTTGGTAGTAACACGCATTTTTGTATTTCCTAAAACGGCATCAACTGGTATGGTAATTGAAAGCGGTGAATTACCTGTTGCACCATCTGCAACGTTAAATGCATCGCCTAAATCATATTCCTCGCCAGTATCAAATTCACAATTTTGATTCCAGTCAATCCATGCACTTGAGTTAGTTGTAAAAGCACCATCTACGGTGTCTGTATTCACCCTAACAGTTAAATTATACGAACTTTCTCTATTTACATCGGTTGGTGCTGAGGTGTAATCGGAATAGCCAGAAGGTTTTCCCGAAGTTTGATTAATGGTATTAAACTGAACAAAAGTGGTACTTGTTTCATAATCTGTATTACCAACGGATGTACAAATACTATTAAAGAAAGGGAAACTAATGGTTTTGTCCTTTGTTTTAGGTTCATCAGTTGTTCCTCTTATGGTAATGCTGTAATTGTTTTGAGAAACACCATCTAAATTACTAATGGTCATAGTAACAGACCCTGAAGCATTTCTGGTTGTTGGTGAAAACGTTGCAGTAGCGCTACCAGGTAAACCTAAAGCACTAAACGTAGTCACGTCTGAAAAACCATTGACGGTAACATAATCAAAAGTAAAAACAACCGTTGTTTCGCCACAGTTAATTGGAACTAAATTTTCATTGACTATAAAAAAGTCAGATTCATCGGAAATTGAAAAATTGAAATCTGAAACATCATAAAAAATATTATCTGAAGCTTCAATTAATAGTCTAGCATCAGTTGTATCAGCCATAGCAGGGACAGTATAAGAATAAGAACCATCATTAGGGGTGTTTGACGCTATTGTAGTAAAATTTAACCCTCCATTTGTTGATAGTTTAATATTTACATTTTGACAATTAATAGTTGCTACATCGGCAGATTGGCCAACAATCCATTCTATATTTTGGGTCGAACCTTGAGCCCAAGAAACTGGGTTTATAACAGCAAATGGATCCGTACTATTTACTATTACTTCCATAAAATCGACATCTGTTTGTCCGCCGCCATTAGTACCCATAACATCATTATCTCTAACAGTTAATGCAAAAGTCATGATTCTGCTAACAGACGGAATTTTTTCCCAAGTGGTTGATCCGCCAGCGGCAACATACTCATCAAATTTAGGGATATTCCTAACTGGATTCGTGGTGCCTTCAAATGATCGTACTAAAGGACCAGTTGTATTTGTCTCTAGTGGAACTCCAGCTGGGCCTAAATCATACTGTTCCCATGTATAGGTGTGTCCAGCAGTTCCGTTAGGATCTGTTGAGCTACCCGTTAACTTGTAGGCTGTAGAAATTGGAATGACATAATCTGGTCCTGCAATAGCCACAGGAGCATTATTTGACAATGCCGTTTCGGTGCCACAAGTACTTAAACCTGTGTTGATATTATCCCAAATCATTTGAATACTTTTTTGATGAAAATAGGCATCACTTTGCGATTGTACGTTTTGCGGCGAACAAATACCGGCATAGGCCATTATAGTAGAACCACTTCCAGGTTCATAAGCATTGCTTGCTGTTCTATTGCCACCAGCACAGCTTCCAGTATCTCCATTAAAAGTATGGGGTGCGCCAAATTGATGTCCCATTTCATGGGCTACATAATCGATATCATATAAGTCTCCAACTGGCATAGACGACCCAGTAATTCCCATGGCCTTTCTACTAGTAACACAAGGTGAGTTTAATGATGCTAATCCGCCACCACCAGTACTAAAGGTATGCCCAATATCATAACTAAATGGCGTTGAAGTTGCTGCAGCATCAATTTCAACCTGACTTTCATTTAGTAATGCGGCTGAATCATTATTAGAAAAGTTATCTGAATTAATAAAAATGATATTTGTATTATCAACTAAAATCATTTTTATGGCTAAATCTCTCTGAAAAATAGCATTTACACGATTCATAGTTACCACCATGGCAGCTAATACTGCTGCTTTTTTGGATGCTTCGGTATCTCCAACAGTTAATCCTGCTGCCGTCCATTGGTATTGCGAATATTCAATGGTAGATGCTAATGCTAAATTGAAGGTTCTTAATTTACTATCACTTGCATTTTTTTCGAAATTAGAAGTTTTACTCGTTTCTTTCGCAACAGTCATATCGTCTGGCACAAAACATTGAAACTCCTTTTTTAAGGCTGGTAAATCGCCTTTATTATAAACAATATAACTGTTGTTTGAAGTATAAGGATCAATAAATTGGGTGCCTGTTTTTGTGCCAAATTCAAGAGCATGAAGTCCCTGAGGTGTGATACTAAAACTAATTGTTGATGCTGGGTTTTTTACGTTTTCACCAATATAAGTACGAATTTCAGGGTGCTTTTCTTGATAAGCGGTTTCTAAAATTGAAGATTCTTTTACTCGAAAATCATCAAATCCACCTTCATTATTCGGGAATTGAATAATTTGACCAGACGTTTTCTCTGTTTTTGAAACACGACCTAGTGTGTTTTTTAATTTATCCACATCCAATTGAAAGAAAACCGATTTTATAGGCTCCGTTTTTCTCAACATTTTTTTTCCAATAGTCGCTTCTTCCTTAGAAATTTTCGACCAAATTCCATACTTGTCTTGTGCAGAAATCGATGTGATTAAACATGAAAATAGAAGTAGGGTTAAGTAATTTTTTATTGTAAATGTTCTCATAGCAATAAAGATTTGGTTTTTTAGGCCTGCTAAAAATAGGCTCTTAAAGTATCATTTGCAAAAATAAAGCAGTCATTTTAAAATAGCATATATTTGTTTATGAGGTATAGGTATCTGTTTTTTTTAATAATTTGTTTCGTTTCTTGTAAAACGAAAGCCCAGCTAACACCAGCAAAATCAATGGAAGTTGTTACTGTTAATTGTCCTGAGGACGGCCAATGTACTTATGAAATTTTTAAAAACAAAACCCTAGAAATAAAAAAGGATAATCTAGGCAGTATTTATCCAGAATTAACAATTGGTAATGGTTTTGTGTTAAAATTTGAATATAAAAAGCTAGAAAACACTAATTATCAAGACGCTGGTTATCGAGAAGAAATTTTTATTGAATTAGATCAAGAGAATCTTCAATTTGAAACCACAGAATTAATTGACAAAAAATTATTCTTTGCACGCTGGTGTTATTGTAAAGGACAAACAGGATACTATAAAATCAATC
>NZ_JBATHX010000037.1:0-5268 GCF_049667265.1 Algibacter sp.
CAAATGTCCTTTTTATATCAAACCATCAAACTTATTTTGCCGATGTAGTTGCTATGTTTCATGTTTTTAATGCTAGTTTGAGCGGCCGAACAGATTCTATAAAAAATATTGGTTATATCTGGCAACCAAAATTAAATATCTACTATGTAGCTGCAAAAGAAACGATGAAAGCCGGATTGTTACCAAAAATTTTAGCTTACATGGGGTCAATTAGTATTGAACGTACATGGCGATCTGAAGGTAAAGATGTAAACAGACAAGTTAAAATGAGTGATATTTCTAGTATTGGTAAAGCACTAGATGATGGTTGGGTGATTACTTTTCCACAAGGGACAACCACGCCTTTTAAGCCAATTAGAAAGGGAACAGCGCACATTATTAAACGTTATAAGCCAGTTGTAGTTCCTATTGTTATTGATGGTTTTAGACGTTCTTTTGATAAAAAGGGATTGCGTGTTAAGAAGAAAAATATTCTTCAATCTATCGAGATAAAAGCACCGTTAGATATTGATTACGATAACGAAACGACAGAGGATATAGTAAAAAGAATAGAATACGCTATTGAGCAACATCCCTCATTTTTAAAGGTTATTTCTCAAAAAGATTTAGCTGAACAAGAAGAACTTGATAGGTTACGCCATTGGAAAAAAAAATAGGCTAAATATATTACCTAACAAAAAGCTGTACAATATTTACAACAGAACCTGGTCCTGGCATGCCGCCGCTATAATTGCCAATACTCCCAATGGAATACCACCAATTTGTACTATTTACTGAGCCATCCAAATATGTAGAGGGACCAGAATTCTCTAAGCCTCCCCAGTAATTACCTGTGGAGTCAATATTTATAGCTACATAACCAGCAACAGGTCTTATTCCTGAGGCACCGCTTCTAGGATCAAAAGTTTGGCTCCAATGATTTGTAATGCCTAATTGCGGATAATGTAATCTAAATTCATAGGATGCACCACTAATAAGCTCATCTAGTTTGCTTAAAATAGAATATTTATTTGTCGTAATATTTGGTGTTGCTACATTAAATTCATTGGCCTCTGTATCATTTGTCCAATAACCACCTGCAGTATTATGGTTAAATACGAGCGTCCATCCACCGCCATTATTTGTCATGTCGCAATAGCAATCATAGGATGGATTAGCTCCAGCGCCATCAGGATCAATGGTATAAACACCATCAGTAGTATAGCCAGCATTTAAATATGCTAAGCAATTTGGAAATGTATTTGTAACCGTTACTGCCGTGGTGCAAGTGTCGCCTTTTCCAACAAATGTTATGGTGAAATTATCTGTTTGAGCTGCTATTGGTGTGCCCGTTCCAGTTAGTGTAATAGTGTTTATTCCTATAGTACTAAATGCCCCATTAGCTGAAAAGCTATAACCATTTACCGTATTTGTGCTTACCGTGTAAGTTTCAATCACATTAACGAGTACATCAATGGTAATGGTGTTGCTAGCATTTAAAGGATTTCCAATTGCGAAAGTGCCATTAACTGTGGCAGAACTACAATCTAAAGAATTAGTAGGGAATTCTCCTAAACATCCTGACCATGAAGCGCCATTATAAAATTTAAAACATTTATCATCTAAATCGTAAATAAATAAGCCTTCAGCAGGATTTGTAATAGCTGCAATTTGTGCAGTAGTCATTCTAGGAGGTAAAAAACCTTGGGTGGTGGATTGTACATCTAAAATTGACGATGGATCTGGATTTGTCGTGCCAATTCCAACTTGTGCAAAACCAAAAAAACTACTAAAACATAGTAGTAAGGTGAATAAAATCTTCCGCATATTTTGAGAGGCTTAAGAAAATAGCAATTTATAATGACGTAAATATATAAAATTGCATTTGTATTTTCTGAAAATATTTTAACGTGCAAAATAAGCCTTGAAATCTGGTTAATAACTACTAACAATTCTCCTTTAAAAAACTCGGTAAAAGTTATATTTTGCACCTCTGTTTTAAGATGTAAAAATGAAGGTCTGTATTGCTGAAAAACCAAGTGTTGCCCGCGAAATTGCTGCTGTATTAGGAGCCAACACAAAACGCGATGGCTATTATGAAGGTAATGGATATGCGGTAACGTACACTTTTGGGCATTTGTGCACACTTAAAGAACCTGTAGATTATAAGCCGTATTGGAAAAGCTGGGATTTAAACAACTTACCCATGCTTCCCGAGAAGTTTGAAACCAAAGTATCTTCCAATTCTGGGATTAAAAAGCAATTTAATATTGTAAAAAGTTTATTTGATAAAGCCGAGGTTGTTATAAACTGTGGGGATGCCGGGCAAGAAGGAGAGCTTATTCAGCGTTGGGTTATGAATGAAGCAAACTATAAAGGTGAAGTAAAACGCCTTTGGATTTCTTCATTAACCACAGAAGCTATTAAAGAAGGTTTTCAGAATTTAAAACCATCAAAAGATTACGATAATTTATACCATGCGGGCTTTTCTCGGTCTATTGGCGATTGGTTATTAGGGATTAATGCCACACGGTTATACACAGTAAAACATGGCGGATATAAGCAAGTGTTGTCGGTTGGTCGTGTGCAAACACCAACATTGGCTATGGTAGTTAGTCGATTTAAAGAAATTGAAAATTTTAAACCACAACCGTATTGGGAATTGCAAACGCTATACCGAGAAACGCTATTTAGTTATGAAGAAGGGCGTTTTCTTAAAAAAGAAGATGGTGAAGCCTTGGCCAATAAAGTAAAAGAAAGCGAGTTTGAAATAAAATCGATAAGCAAAAAGAAAGGTAAAGAATATGCGCCAAAACTCTTTGATTTAACGGGTTTACAAGTGTATTGTAATACCAAATTTGGGTTTTCAGCAGATGAAACTTTAAAAATTGTACAGACCTTGTACGAGCAAAAAGTGGTGACGTATCCTAGAGTTGATACCACCTTTTTACCAAATGACGTGTATCCTAAAGTATCAGGAATTCTTCAGAAATTAACTAATTATTCAGCATTAACGCAACCGCTTTTAGGAAAAAAAATAAAGAAGTCTACCAAAGTATTTAATGATAAAAAAGTAACCGATCACCATGCCATAATTCCAACAGGCATGCAAAGCCATTTGCAATACAATCAGCAACAAGTTTATGATATTATTGTAAAACGATTTATTGCGGTTTTTTATGACGATTGTAAAGTTTCAAACACCACCGTTTTAGGGCATGCTGCCAAGGTAGTTTTTAAAACTACAGGAAAAGAAATATTGGAAAAAGGATGGCGCATTGTTTTTGAAGATCCAGAAAAAAAACAAAAGGAATCAGGCATGTTACCAACTTTTGTTAAAGGAGAAAAAGGTCCTCACGAACCGTCGTTTTTAGAAAAAGAAACCAAACCGCCAAACCAATTTACCGAAGCAACGTTGCTTCGTGCTATGGAAACCGCAGGCAAACAGGTGGATGATGAGGAACTACGAGATTTAATGAAGGAAAACGGTATTGGACGACCATCAACCCGAGCCAATATTATTGAAACGCTTTTTAAAAGAAAGTATATAGTTCGTAATAAAAAGCAGGTTTTGCCAACGGTAACAGGTATTCAGTTGATTGATACCATACAGAACGATTTATTAAAATCTGCTGAATTGACGGGTTCTTGGGAAAAGCAATTAAAGGATATTGAAAAAGGCGAGTTTAGCGCTGGTGCCTTCATAAAAAACATGAAGCGCATGGTTGAAGCTTTGGTTTATGAAGTGCGAAGTGAAACGAAACGTGCTAATATTTCGCATGCCACAACGGTGAAAAAGAGAGCTGCAAAAGCGGAAGCTAAAAAAGATGCTGGAATTACGGCTGAAAGTTGCCCGAAATGTAAACAAGGACACTTGATAAAAGGGAAATCTGCCTATGGATGTAGTCAGTATAAATCCGGTTGTGGTTTTGTAATGCCATTTAGTTTTGGAGAAAAAACGATTTCAGAAAAACAGTTTATAAGATTGCTTCAAAAAGGATCGACCGTTAATTTAAAAGGCTTTAAAACGCCATCAGGAACGGTGGAAGGCTTACTGCGTTTTGATGAAAACTTCAAGTTAAAATTGGAGCCTAAGCAAAAAAAGGTAAAACCCAAATCAAACGAATTGATTTGCCCAAAATGTAAAAAAGGAACAGTCATTAAAGGCAAAACGGCTTATGGTTGTAGCGCTTATAAAACAGGTTGCGATTTTAAAGTCACTTTTGATGTCGTGCGAGAAAAAATAAACGGACAAACCCCAACTAAGGAGCTTGTGCATAGCATTTTGAATGGAAGCATCTAAAACAATCCATAGGCATTATATAATCTATAAACCTTACGGGTATTTGAGTCAGTTTGCAAGTAATGACTCGAAGCAACAATCGAAAAAATTTCTTGGGAGTTTGCATGATTTTCCTGAAGGCATTATGGCTATTGGTAGGTTAGATGAAGCTTCTGAAGGCTTGTTATTGCTTACTACAGATGGCAAAATGAGCGATTTTATAAACAGCAAGAAAGTTGAAAAGGAATACTATGCTCAGGTGGATGGTGCAATTTCAGACGCAATTATTGAGCAATTAAAAACGGGGGTTGAAATTGGGTTTCATGGCAAGAAATATAAAACGAAGCCTTGCCATGCTTTTAAATTAGATGTTATTCCTGAATTACCTAAACGCAGTAAAAAGATTAGAGACGAAAGGCATGGTCCAACTAGTTGGGTGTCAATGATTTTAAAAGAAGGGAAGTTCAGGCAGGTTAGAAAAATGACTTCGGCCGTTGGGTTTCCTACGTTGCGATTAGTTCGGGTTAGGGTAGGAGCTATTCATGTAAATAATATGCAAGCTGGCGATGTCGTTGAGGTTGATACGTTTGGGGTTTGAAGTTGGAAGTTTGAAGTTTGAAGCTCGAAGAAATTTCTAAAATTAAAATGATTTAACTGCCTGTTGAAGACTGCTATTTGCGGACTAGCCAGCGTTAGGAATTGAACGGCATGTTTGAGCTCCAAGACCTAAGAAGGGAGCGAGTAGTGAAAGCCCGACGACGACCTTAGGAGGCGTAACCTGCCTGCCGGCAGGCAGGCGCCCAAACCATTTAAACTTCTAACTTTTTAAGCTCTTTGTAATTTTGGTTTAAACGCTTTAAAAGGATGCCGTAAATGAGCCAATAAAACAACAGTAAAACGCCAATGGCTATGGCAAGAATTAAAATGGTAACCATGATTATTACGGCATAAAATTTAAATACTTCGCCGTTTGCAGATGCTGTTTGGATTTGGCCGGTAAAATCTGG
>NZ_JBATHX010000038.1:0-17680 GCF_049667265.1 Algibacter sp.
CATTTAAACCATCTATAAAACTAGGCGTTGATAAAAAATCATCTAAACCATCAAAATCTATAGTTGCTGAGGGTGGTGGATTTACGTCGAATAAATCGCGATAATCTAAATCGCCGCCTGAACCTAAATCGCTATCTGTATCGGGTAATATTGTTAAATCGGATGGGTTTTCAATAGCTTCATTGATATCCCAAGGGACATCAATAATCCCGTTAGTTTCAAAGGCATCATCCAATCCATCTGTATCTGAATCAAGCGATAATACAGTATTAGCCATACCATTTTCTTCTATGTCTGGTACACCATCATTATCGCTATCTAAATCAAGAAAATCTGGATAAAAATCAAAATCTGTAAATACCACATCTAAACCTGTGCCGTAATCTAAATCTATACCTTCAGTTGAAACTGGTCCAGCTGGAGCTATATATCCAATAGTTAATTGCGCCTCAACATTATCTGGAATTCCATCATCATCACTATCTAAATCTAAATGATTAAAAACGCCATCATTATCAAAATCTTGACCATTAACAATGTTTAAAGAGTTAGCATTAAAGTCTAAAAACTGACATTGTGTGAATGACATACCAAATTGTCTTGTTGATGAACCTGTAGAGGTTTTAAGTGCTTGCATACGCATGGTAAAAGAATTACCAATAAACTGATAATAAGCCCTTAGTACTTTTAAGGTTGAAAACCCAGGCCCTTCTTGTAAACCAGAAGCACTAATTTGAATATCGCCAGCGCCTAAATCTAATACTTCTAAAGATGTTGGGTTTTCGGTACCGTATGCAGCTGCATCATTATAAACTACTGACTCTTTTAAACTTCCGCCACCATCACAATCCCAAGTTATTCCATTAATTCTAAATATATCTGTTGAAGGTATTGTGGTTGCATCATTTACAATGGTAAATTTAAAGGTAGCCCCTGGGGTACCTGCACCAGAAAAAGTAAGCTCAGTTTGCAAATAATCTGGATTTCCTGTTCCATCATTATCTATATTAGCAATTGTAGTATTTGTTAATTCGGTAATTTCCAATAACACGTCGTAACCAGCAATAGTATTCCCAAATCTATATACTGCGCCTACATTTCCCACAGAACCTGAACTCGCAGCTGAATCATATACTCCATTTTTAAAATCTAAAGATGGTAACGTACATTCAAATCTATTTTCTCCTAAATTTTCGGACGCATCTGTTATACCGTCACCGTCATCATCATAATCTAACTTATCAATAACTCCATCCCCATCGGTATCTAATTGCGCATTACATGTTGCGTCTCCACCAGAAACATTAAAATATATGGTTTGTCCAGTAGTATTGGCACCACTACCATTATTATTTATAACTTCTATTCCTGCAACAACAACAGACACATAACTAGTACCTTGCCAACCATTATTGGCAAAGTCGTATAATTTAATATAATAATTAGTTCCGTTGGCTACGCAACCTAAATCATATTTTGAACCATAATAATCAGCAACACCAGATTGCGTAGCTTGATAACATTGATTATCATCACAGATGGTTGTAAGTAAATCATTTGAGGTGTTATAGACTTCAATTTTATTTTCATACGCATTACTTCCCCACTTAACAGTTATTTGCACGTCAGAGAACTGTGCAAAGGAAAAACTGCACATGAGTAACATAAAAAACAGACTACATAGTAGGTTTTTTTTCATAATTCATAGATTTGGGCAAAACAAAATTAACTGACTCACAACTATTTACATATTTAATTCGATAAAAACTCAAAAAAGCCTTATCAAATACACATAATCGTTGAACGGACACTAGTTAATTGTTTAACTTTATCATACTTAATATAAATGCAGAAATAGTACCGAAATTAAGTTGAGGGCTGGTTATTTCAGTACTTATTGAATCCTTAGATGCAATATTCCGATTATTTTAAGATGTCAATATTAGGAAAAAAAATCGATAAAAACTAATAAATATCAGATTAAGAGCTTCTTTTTTACGATGAAAAACACTTTTGTGTCTTTGAAGTACGAAAACTGTGTTAAACGATTAATCCAACTAAATCTTCTATTTTAGAAATTAATTGAATCTTAATAGCTGTGTTTTTAAGTGAAATCTTATTGTATTTAGATACAAAAATGGTTGAAAACCCAAGTTTTTCAGCTTCCAGTATGCGTTGTTCGACGCGCTGAACAGGGCGAATTTCACCAGACAAACCAACCTCAGCAGCAAAACAAAAATCTTTTTGAAGTGCAACATCTTCATTAGACGATAAGATAGAAGCAACTACTGCTAAATCTATAGCGGGATCATCAACTGTTATACCACCAGTAATATTTAAAAACACATCTTTGGCTCCTAAACGAAAACCTGCTCGTTTTTCTAAAACTGCCAAAAGCATATTTAATCGTTTGGCATTAAACCCGGTAGCGCTGCGTTGCGGTGTGCCATAAACTGCTGTACTCACCAAAGCTTGCACTTCAATCATTAATGGTCGCATGCCTTCTAAAGTTGCAGCAATGGCATTACCTGAAAGCTCTTCATCTTTTTTAGAAATTAAAATTTCTGAAGGGTTTGAAACTTCGCGCAAACCCGAACCTTGCATTTCATAAATACCCAATTCATTTGTTGAACCAAAGCGGTTTTTGTGTGCTCTTAAAATTCTAAACACATGGTTTCTATCGCCTTCAAATTGTAAAACGGTATCGACCATATGCTCCAATATTTTTGGCCCAGCTATATTTCCATCCTTAGTAATATGACCAATTAATAATACTGGTGTAGCTGTTTCTTTTGCGAACTTAATAAGTTCAGTTGTACACTCTTTTATTTGTGAAATGCTTCCAGAAGACGACTCGATATAATCACTATGTAAGGTTTGAATAGAATCTATAATAACAATTTCGGGCTCTAAAGCTTCTATTTGTTTGAATATGTTTTGAGTTTTAGTTTCTGTTAATATATAACAGTTATTATTATTTGGGTTAATACGTTCGGCACGCATTTTTATCTGTTTCTGGCTTTCTTCACCTGAAACATAAAGTGTTTTATAAGGTAATTTTAATGAAATTTGAAGTAATAATGTACTCTTCCCAATGCCAGGTTCGCCTCCCAAAAGTGTTAATGACCCAGGAACAATTCCGCCACCTAAAACACGGTTAAATTCGCCATCAAAGGTATCTAATCGTGGTTCTTTTGAGGCATCAATTTCATTAATCCGTAATGGAATGGATGCTTTTTTTACCTTTGAAGTTGGCGTTTTCCAATCACTCTTTTCAGGTTTTTGAATGAGCTCTTCAACAATAGTATTCCACTCTTTACAAGCATTACATTGCCCTTGCCACTTCGCATATTGCGTGCCACAGTTTTGACAAAAAAAGGTGGTTTTTACTTTTGCCATTTACTTGTTTTGGAATTTAGAGTTTAAGATTTGGAATGTCATTTTTAGTAACCGAAATCCGATTTAATTAAATCTGCCTTTTCAAGCATTAAATCTTTTGTAAGTCCTGCAATTTCTTCGAGTGTATAAGCCGATTGATAGGTGCGCATGGCTTTTTTAGGCTCCCCAGTTTCTTCATAAAACCGTGCAATATAATAGGTTCCTAATAGCGTTTCTGGATATGCTTTTCTTGCCATTTTTCCTAGCTCTTCATAATACTCGAACAATTCGTTTTTTTCAATTGCAGCAGAAATAGCTTTGAAATCGTTTAACAATACTTTCTTATCGATACCAAATAAATCAGATATGGCTTGATATTTTTCTTGTAGATAAAGTACTGGCGAAATTTCTAACTCTAAAATAACATCTTTATACTCTTTTTTTGAAATAGGTTGAAATACTTGAAAAATGTTTTCAATCGCATTTGGAATAGCGTGTGTTGGTACAGAATAATGAGATGTTCCTTCAAAATTATCAAACTTATAAACTAAATTTTCGTTTTCAATGGCTTTTAAATCAGTATTTAATGCTCCCGTCATTTCCAATATTGATTTTGAATCATTATTTGTATTTGCTAAATAATAAAATAATTTTGATTGAACTTTCCCTAAAACTTCTGGAAGATAATCTATCATATTAGGGGCTAATTCTGGGCTAATGGCTATATAAGCTTGAAATAATGGTTGCGGTTTTAGTAAATAATAATTAATAAAATTCGCTGTTTCTCCATGACCAACTGCCACTCTGAAATTTCCAACTCTATAGTTTTTCTCCATATAGGGCATTAATTCCAAACCCAAAAACTCGAAAAAGGCAGCGCCAGTTTCAACAGGTAACGAATTTTGTTCAGAATACAAGCAATCATCAAATCTCTTATCTATTTGGTTTACACCAACAACAATAGACCTTGGCATATCTTCCCAATAGGAGTAATAGTCTACATTTCCAGCAACAGCTTCAAACAAATAATCGCCATCTAAAACTAATATGATTGGATAGGTGGCGTCGTTATTATTATACCCTCTTGGTAATTGGATTTTTATTTCGCGATCTTCACCTAATTTCGAAGATTGAATAGTTTCGTATTTAACCTGTGCATCGGAAATTTTAAAAACTAATGAAAGTATTAAAAAGAAAATAAGTGTCTTTTTCATTTTAGAATAATTTGAGATTTATTATTGGCAAGATAAGAAATTAAGGTAGAGTTAAAAAAGCAAGTTTTAAGTGCTTTATGAAGCCTTTTTTCTGTTAAATATTGGTAGATAAATAAGTGATAGTCCACCAAATACAATAATGAGTAAGGTTTGTGAGGACCAAATAATCCAACCAAAAGCACGACTTGGGTCTTCAGGAATAAAAAACAAGGACGTAAAAACAAGCACTATAGCTTCAGGGTAAGAACCAATACCACCGTTTGTGGCTGCAATACTAAAACTGGCTGCAATAAACCCAATTAAAATAGCTGCAAATGGAATGTCACTCATTTCTTGAAGCGAAAAGGTGGTGATATAAAACATGAGGACATACATGCTCCAAATAAATAGGGTATGAAAAATAAATGGCCATTTCTTTTTCATTTTAAAGATGCTTAAAGCACCTTCTACCAACCCACCAACAAAAGCTTTTATTTTAATAGCAATTTTAGAAGGACTCTTTTTTATAAATCTTAAAAAGAAAACAACTAACAGCATCAAACCTGCCAGGGCAACTCCTATTTTGGTAGGATCAAATTTCTCTACTAAAAACCCATATATAAAATCAAATTGAAGAAAAAGGGTAACCGCTATAATTCCTAACATAACAATCATATCTGCAATGCGTTCGGCTACAATTGTGCCAAAACCTTTTTCAAAAGGGACGCCCTCATAATTTGTAAGTATGGAAGCTCTGGCTACTTCACCCGCTCTTGGAATTGTATAGTTAATTAAATAGGTGGCAAAAACCGCCATGATACTATTTCCTAATTTAATTTTGTAGCCTAAAGGCTCTAACTGAAATTGCCATCGATAGGCTCTAGATAAATGACTTAATAACCCAAAAAACATCCCTAGAAAAATATAGGTATAATCTGCTTTTTTAAAATAGGCTACAAGTTCTACTATTGAGATTTGAGATAGAGAATACCAAACCAAAAAAACTCCCAGAAGTAATGGGAGCGTAATTTTTAATATTTTAAGGGTGCTTTTTTTCAAGGTCTATTTTAATAAATTTGTAGCCTCATCAGGAAAAACTAAAGACGGCTTAAACACTTTAGCTATTTCAATATCCATAAAGGCATAAGTAATAAGAATTAAGGTGTCACCAACAGAAACTTTTCTTGCAGCGGCGCCGTTAAGCGTTATTTCTCCACTATTTCTAGGCCCAGGAATACAATAGGTTTCTAAACGCTCACCGTTATCATTATTAACAATCTGAACTTTTTCACCTTGAATAATATTGGCAGCGTCCATTAAATCTTCATCAATAGTGATACTACCAATATAGTTGAGTTCTGCACCTGTGCATTTAACTCTATGAATTTTAGATTTTACAACTTGAATTTGCATGCGGCAAAGATAATTAATTTAATGCGATATTATCAATAAGTCTAATATCGTCTGCATATACAGCAATAAAAGCTCTATATGCTTTTTTATTAGATTTTCGTTTAACTGGTTTTAAGGTTTTTATGTCTGAAATAATGAAATATTCTAGTTCTAAAATTTCATGCTTAGCAAACTGTTTCTCAACCCATTCCGTTACTTTAGTAGCACTTTTTGTGCCAAATTTTTCTTTGGCTGCTTTTAAGGTTTTATAAATAAAAGGTGCTGCTGCTTTATATTCTGGTTTTAGCCTTGTATTTCGTGAACTCATGGCTAATCCGTTAGCTTCACGATGTATTTTACAACCAATTATTTTTACAGGGATTTCATGTTTTTCTACTAACTTCTTAATAATCGTTAATTGCTGAAAATCCTTTTCTCCAAAGTAGGCTTTATGCGGTTTTACAATTTCAAAAAAACGTTTCACAATTGTTCCCACGCCATCAAAATGACCATGCCTAAATTTCCCTTCCATTTCAAACTCCAAACCATCAAAACTAAATTCTTGAGACACGGTATGTCCTTCATAAATATCTTCTACCGTAGGTGCATAAACCAAAATATTAGTTTTACTAACAGTTTTAAGCAAGGCAACATCACTTTCTAATGTTCTTGGGTATTTCACCAAATCCTCTTGGTTATCAAACTGAGTGGGGTTTACAAAAATACTAACCACCACTTTATCATTATCAGCCAAGGCCTTTTTAACCAATTGCAAATGCCCTTGATGCAATGCACCCATGGTAGGTACCATCCCAATAGTTAGCTTTTTGGCTTTTAAGCCATCAATTGCTAATGTAATTTGTTGTTTATCTGAGTAAATTTCCACTTTTTAATAAAAAATTAACGGTTGCAAACTTAAGATTTTACAACCAATTAGCATAAAATTTTGTACTTTTGCGTGTTTTTTATTTTGAAACTTTAAAAGCCTAATTGCTTTATTGTAGGGTTTATCGATTTTTCTTTTTTAAAAAGCAAACCATTAATTGCTATTAAACAGCTTTATTTAAAGTCAACAAAATCAAACATATGAAAGATAAGAGGATATTGTATGTATCATCTGAAGTAGTACCTTATTTACCAGAAACTGAAATTTCTTCAGCGTCTTTTGAAGCACCAAGGCTGGTAAACCAACAAGGTGGGCAAATAAGAATTTTCATGCCTCGATACGGAAATATTAATGAGCGCAGACACCAGTTACACGAAGTTATTAGGTTATCTGGTATCAATTTAGTGATTAATGACTTAGATATGCCACTTATCATTAAAGTAGCGTCCATTCCTAAAGAGCGTATACAGGTTTATTTTATTGATAACGACGAATATTTTAAAAGAAAAGCAACATTAACAGATGAAGATGGTAAAATGTTTTCAGACAATGATGAACGTGCTATTTTCTTTGCAAAAGGTGTAATTGAAACGGTGAAAAAATTAAACTGGGCACCAGATATAATTCATGTTCACGGATGGTTAGCTTCATTACTGCCACTATATCTTAAAGAATATTATAAAGACGAACCATTATTTAATGAAAGTAAAATTGTTACGTCTATATACAATCAAGGATTTGATGGAGCGTTAAATAAAGATATGGTTAACAAAATTAAATTTGACAATATAGAAGATGGTGCTATTAAAAATTTATATGAGCCAACCTATACCAATTTAATGAAAGTTGCTATTGATTATTCTGATGCACTAATTGTTGGATCTGAAAGTATTCCTGATGATTTGGATGCCTATTTAAAAGCCGCGAAAAAACCTATTTTAGAACATAAAAGTAAAGATGAATTTGGAGAAGCTTACACAACATTTTTTAACGAAACTGTTTTAGGTTAGTCCTATTTAATTCATTAAATATTATATGAAAAACATTTTTAAAGCCCTTAAATTTCCTATAGTTTTTATCCTTTTCTTATCATCTTTAATTGCTTGCGATAAAGATTTTAGTACCATAGAAAGTGATGTGCTTGGAGAAGGAAACGCAAATTTTATTGTTGGAGACACTTCACAATCTGTTTTGGCTTACAATAAAAAACTGAAAGCATTACAAATAAACAATTTAGCTTCAAACCTATTGGGTGTTTTTAATGATTCTGAATATGGTAAAACCACCGCTAGTATAATTACACAGTTAACTCCAACCACTTTTACTGAAGACTTTGGTGTAGACCCTGTTATTGATTCTGTGGTTATTAAAATACCCTATTTTAGCACAGTAACTGGTACTGATACTGATAACACTAGCATATCAACTTATGCAATCGATTCACTTTATGGAAATCAAGATGCACCGATTAAATTATCAATATATCAGAATAATTACTTTTTAAGAAATTTTGATCCATCAGGTGATGCTAATGCTTCTCAAAATTATTACTCAAAGACTGATGAGCTAATTGATGCTAGTCATAATTATGCGTTAACCAATTCTCAAACTATAGATTTTGACAATCATTTGGGAGAATTAATTTATGAAAATATTGAGTTTAAGACTAATTCAAATGCCATTGAACTTTGGGACGAAAGTGATACCGACACCATTATAACTTATGGAGAACCTGCACTAAGAATTAGTTTTAAAAAAGAAAATGACGATCATACTGATCAAATAGCATTTTGGCAGCAAACAATTGTAGCTAAAAACGGGGAAGCAGAATTAGCAAATGCAACCAACTTTAAAAACTATTTTAGAGGCTTATATTTTAAAGCAGAAGCAATTGGAGTTGACGGAAACATGGTATTACTGAACCTGAATTCTACTAATGCTAATATTACTATTTACTATTCTAAGGGAGAATCAACTGATAGATTACAAGATAATTATGTTTTGAATTTTTCAGGAAACAAACTAAATACCTTTATTAATAATTTTGACACCCCTTTAGTAGATGGTGATAAAGATAATGGCGATGAAACTATTTATTTAAAAGGGATGGAAGGTTCTATGGCTGTGGTAAATTTATTTGGCCCTGACACAAACGGTGATTTGGTTCCTGATGACCTTGACGCATTCTTAAAGGAATATAGAAAAACAGATGATGACGGTGAATTTATTGTAGATAGCAATGGAAGTTATGTGTTTAAAAGACTTATTAACGAAGCACATTTAGCCATTTATGAAGATGAAACTAAAGTAATAGATGATACTGATGACAATGGAGAACATTATCATAAATATGACCGGATTTATGCTTATGACATTAAAAACAATATAACTACTACTGATTATTTATTTGATCCTACTGATAATTCTAGTGCTCCTGTTAGTTCTAAATATTTTAGTCTTGGTCAAAGAGATAGTATTTCATTAACTGAAGCAAAATTTAAAATCCGTCTTACAGAACATTTAAATAACATTGTACAACATGACTCTACCAATTATCAAATAGGTTTAGTAATATCTAATAATGTTAATTATACCTCGAACTCAGAAATTTTAAATAGTGTTGATGATGTAACTTCGGTTCCGTCGGCATCAATAATTTCTCCAAGAGGCACCATTTTATATGGAAGTAATGAAAATGTTCCAGCCGACAAAAGGTTATCGTTAAAAATATTTTACACTAAAACCTTAGAGAATTAATAAGTTATAAAACTTAGAAAGTGAATTTTATCGTATAAATATACTAGTTCACATAATAATTATCTGTCATTAGTATTTATTATTCATATTTGCCTTTTATTAAAATAACCCCAAAATAAAAACATTATGTGTGGAATTGTAGGATATATTGGCCCAAGAGAAGCATACCCAATTATTATTGAAGGTCTTAAAAGATTAGAGTATAGAGGCTACGATAGTGCTGGAATTGCCTTATTTGATGGTACTGATTTAAAAGTATCGAAAACCAAAGGTAAAGTTGCCGATTTAGTAGAGCGCTCTGAAAAAGAAATTACAAAACATGGAAATGTTGGAATTGGCCATACGCGTTGGGCAACTCATGGTGTTCCAAATGATGTAAACTCTCATCCTCATCTTTCAAATTCAGGCGATTTAGTAATTATACATAATGGGATTATTGAAAATTATGATTCGCTAAAAAAAGAACTTATCTCAAGAGGCTACACATTTAGTTCTGATACGGATACCGAAGTTTTGGTCAATCTAATTGAAGACGTTAAAAAACAAGAAAATGTAAAACTTGGAAAAGCTGTACAAATAGCCTTAAACCAAGTTATTGGTGCATATGCTATTGCCGTTTTTGATAAAAACAAACCTGAAGAAGTTGTAGTAGCGCGTTTAGGTAGCCCATTAGCAATAGGAATTGGTGAAAATGAAGATGAATTTTTTATTGCAAGTGATGCTTCTCCATTTCTAGAATATACCAAAAATGCCGTTTATCTTGAAGATGAAGAAATGGCAGTTATAAGATTTCATAAAGGTATAAAGGTTAGAAAAATTAAAGATGACTCTTTAGTAGACACCTATGTTCAAGAGCTTCAAATGAATTTAGAGCAAATTGAAAAAGGGGGTTATGAACATTTCATGCTTAAAGAAATTCATGAACAACCAAAAGCTATAACAGACACATATAGAGGAAGATTATTAAGAAATGAAGCTATTATAAAAATGGCTGGTGTTGAAGATAACATGAAAAGGTTTCTTAATGCCAACCGTATTATCATAGTGGCATGTGGTACATCATGGCATGCAGGATTAGTTGCAGAATATATTTTTGAAGATTTAGCAAGAATCCCTGTAGAGGTTGAATATGCATCTGAATTTAGATACCGTAATCCAGTTATTAGAGAAGACGATGTTGTGATAGCTATTTCTCAATCTGGTGAAACAGCCGATACTTTAGCAGCAATTAAGCTGGCTAAATCAAAAGGCGCTTTTGTATTTGGAGTTTGTAATGTAGTAGGGTCTTCAATTGCAAGAGAGTCTGATGCTGGAGCATATACGCATGCTGGACCAGAAATTGGTGTGGCTTCAACAAAAGCATTTACAACTCAAATTACAGTATTAACACTAATTGCCCTAAGACTTGCAAGAGCTAAAGGAACTATTAGTAGTTCAGACTTCCGTCAGCATTTATTAGAGCTAGAAATGATTCCTAAAAAAGTTGAAAAAGCATTAAAGGCAGATGAAAACATTAAAACCATTGCTAAAGTTTATAAAGACGTTAGAAATTTTTTATACTTAGGAAGAGGTTACAATTTCCCAGTAGCTCTTGAAGGTGCTCTTAAATTAAAAGAGATCTCATACATCCATGCCGAAGGTTATCCTGCAGCAGAAATGAAACATGGTCCTATTGCATTAATTGATGAAAACATGCCTATTGTTGTCATAGCAACAAAAAAGGGACATTATGAAAAAGTTGTAAGCAACATTCAAGAAATAAAATCTAGAAAAGGGAAAATTATAGGTATAGTTACCGAGGGTGATACTCAAGTTAGAGATTTAGCTGACCATGTTATTGAAGTTCCAGAAACTTTAGAGTCACTTTCACCGCTTCTTACTACTATTCCGTTACAATTGTTATCATACCATATAGCTGTAATGTTAGATAAAAATGTAGATCAACCTAGGAATCTAGCAAAATCTGTTACAGTAGAGTAAAAAACATAAAATTCTAAATTAATATTACAATTGCTCTGTTAAAAAAACAGGGCAATTCTTATTTTTAGGCTATATTTTTTGCTTAATTGATAATAAAATGCAAGGTTTTTTGTTAAAATATACTATGCATGCATAATTTTATTTACATTTACCTTCTTGGATTGTATAAAAATTTTATATAATCTTGTTGTTAAACTAAAACTCTAATTACTAAATGAAGACAATTCTCCCCTATTTAATGCTTTTGTTTTGTGGATTTTCTTTTTCGCAAACAACAATTACAGGAATCGTAGTCGACGATAATAGTCAGCCTATTCCTGGCGCCAATATTATTATTGTAGGTACATCAACTGGTACTATTACTGATTTTGATGGCAACTTTTCATTAACTACAAATTTAATTCCCCCATTTACGCTACAAGCAAGTAGCATTGGTTTTGAAACAGTTACTGAGAGTATCACTTCAAACAATCAAAAAATCGATTTTGTTTTAAATGAAGGTACATCTTTAGATGAAGTTGTTATCTCGGCTTCAAGAACACCAGAACGTATTTTCGAATCGCCCGTAACGGTAGAACGTTTCGGCCTTAAAGAAATTAAAAACACGGCATCGGCTGATTTTTATGATGGTTTAGAAAATTTAAAAGGTGTCGATGTTAATACTAATAGTTTAACCTTTAAATCGGTTAACACTAGAGGTTTCGCCACATTTGCAAACAATCGTTTTATGCAATTAGTTGATGGTATGGATAACTCTACACCAGCACTTAACTTCCCAATAGGGAACTTGGTTGGTATGACAGAAACCGATGTTTTAAGTGTTGAGCTATTACCAGGAGCATCATCTGCGCTTTACGGAGCAAATGCCTTTAACGGGATATTGTTTATGCGTAGTAAAAACCCATTTGACTATCAAGGTATTAGCGCATCAATTAAAAGAGGCATTACTTCGCAAGAAGCTTCTGGAGATAATGCCTATACAGATGTAAGTTTTAGAGCCGCTTATAAGTTTAGCGACAAATTTGCCGCTAAAGTAAACTTTGGGTACTTAAAAGGAACCGATTGGGCAGCAAATAGTAGAGTTGATAAAACAAATGATGGAGGAACTCGCGCAAATATAGACTATGATGGTGTTAACGTTTATGGTGATGAGGTTTCTACAAACCTTAAAGCAGTAAAAGAAAGCCCAACCTTTTTAGCTCAACTACCTAATCCGGCTCTAGCCAATCTAGTGCCAGAAGTAGTAGTTTCTAGAACAGGATACGATGAAGGCGATTTAACCGATTATAATGCTGAAAGTATTAAATCAGATTGGGGTTTATATTTTAGACCATGGGAAAACGATTTTGAAATATCTTATGTTGGAAAAGTAGGAACAGGTTCGACCATATATCAAGGAACCAACAGATACAATATTGCAAACTTCTTTCAGGAACAACACAAATTAGAAATACGCAATGATAATTTCTTTGTTCGAGGCTATATTGTAGCTGATAAGGCTGGAGATTCTTACGACATGGTATTTACTGGTGTAAATATTAACAGAGCTTGGAAAGATGACAATACTTGGTTTGGTCAGTATGCTGGCGCTTACATAGGCGCAACACTTGGTGGAGCAACAGATGCACAAGCCCACGCAGCAGGTAGAAGTACGGCCGATACTGGTCGTTTTTTACCAGGATCAGCAGGATTTAATGCAGCTTATAATACAAGTATAAACGATCCTGATTTAACAACAGGTTCTAAATTTCAAGATGCTTCCAAATATTACCATTCTGATGCAAATTATAATTTTAGTCACTTAATTGATTTCGCAGATATTCAAGTTGGTGGTTCTTTTAGACGTTATGATTTGAATTCTTCTGGAACTATCTATACCGATAATGATGGGTCTATAGGTTATTCAGAATTTGGTGTGTATACACAAATTCAGAAAAATATTGAATTAACTGATGATATGGAACTTAAATTAACAGGATCTGCTCGTTACGACAAATCTGAATTTTTTGATGGTTTTATTTCTCCAAGAATTTCTGCTGGTTTAACCGTAAACAGAAATCATAACATAAGAGCATCTGTTCAAACTGGATTTAGAAACCCAACCACACAAGATTTATTTATTGGTTTAGATGCTGGTAGAGCCGTTTTAGTTGGAGCTGCACCTGAAAATTTAGATAGATGGTCTAGGACTTATACTGTAGGTGATTCGAGGTCAGCGTATGAGTTAAGTCAGGCTTCACAATCATTAGGACAGCCAACATCAATAACCCGAACAGGAGCTGATGCATATAATAATTCTTATACCACAAGTTCTGTAATAAAATATTTAGAAACTAATAATGTTAGTGATTTGGCTATTTCTAATCCCTCATTAGTAAAACCAGAACAAGTTACTTCTGCCGAAATTGGTTATAGAGGTAAATTAGATAGAATTATTGTAGACTTTAGTGCTTATTATAATAGCTATAAAGATTTTATTTCTCAAGAAGTTGTAAGATCTCCTTTATACGGAACAGTTGGAGATGGTTCATTATCTGTTGACGCTATCGACAATGATGATTACCAACAATATAGTACATACACCAATTCAGAAGCCAAAGTAAACTCTTATGGAGCATCCATTGGTGTTTCAACTAAAGTATTCGGTAACTTCGATTTAAGTGGAAGTTACACTTATGCTAAATTAGATTTTGATAGAACTGAATATCCAGATTTCACAACAAACTTTAATACTCCAGAGCATAAATTTAAAGCCTCTTTTGGTAATACGGCCTTATTTAAAAACTTCGGATTTAATGTGTCGTACAGATTTAGTGATGATTATTTCTGGGAAGCTACATTTGGAAATGGTTTAGTACCAGAATACCATGTGGTTGATGCCCAAATTAATTTAACTATTCCTAGTTTCAAATCAACTTTTAAAGCTGGGGCAACAAATCTTTTAGGTGATGAATACTTTACTGCATATGGTACTGGAAATATTGGATCGATGTATTATATCTCTTGGACTATTAATAACTTATAAAATAAAATTGAATATGAAAAATATTAAATACTTATCTCTGTTTTTAGGTTTTCTAGCCTTTATAGGTTGTAACGAGCCTGAGGATGTGCTAAAAGATACTAATTTAGAAGCCCCAGATGCATTACCAGAACTTACAGCTGGATCCGTAGATTTATCAAATTATGTAGCAATTGGAGCTTCATTTACGGCTGGATATACTGATGGTGGCTTATTTATTGCTTCTCAGCAAAACTCTTTTCCTAATATGTTATCAAAAGAATTTGCAAAAATTGGAGGAGGAATTTTTACGCAACCATTAATGAATGATAATAGCGGTGGAATTCTTGTAGGTGGAAACGTTGTAAGAGGTCATCGATTAACATTCAACTCTTCTACGGCTAGACCAGAAGCTTTGGATACTTTTTTAACAGGATTAGGAGCGCCAGTTCCTCCAATTACGACTGAAGCTGGTATAAGCATTGGAAGTAGTTTTAACAATTTTGGTATCCCTGGAGCTAAAAGTTGGCATTTACTAGCTCCTGGTTATGCAGCATTCAATCCTTACTATGCACGTATCACTTCTGGTCCTACAGCATCAGTATTAGGAGATGCTATGGCGCAAAACCCAACATTTTTTACTTTATCAGAAGTTGGTGGTAACGATGTATTAGGATATGCCCTTACTGGAGGAGATGGAACAGACCCTATAACGCCTTCAGCTGGACCTCCAGGTGTTGGTTTTGATGAATCATTTGGTGCTTTAATTGCAACTTTAACTTCTGGTGGAGCTAAAGGGGTAGCAACTAACGTTCCTTATGTAAAAGATTTGCCTCATTTTACAACTATAGTTTATAATCAATTAGACCCAAATGATGCTAGTATTGGGCCACTTTTAATTCCTCAAATACCTACACTAAATGCGCAGTTGTACGGTCCATTAGATGCCATTTTTACAGCTTATGGTGAACCAGATAGAATGAATATTTTATCTGCAACTGAAGCAAATCCTTTATTAATTTTTGATGAAAATGCTGCTGATAGATCTGCTCAAATAGCTGGTGCTTTAACGCCTGTTTTGGGAGCTGCAACAGCTGGAGCTTTTGGTTTTATTTTTGGAAAAGCGCGTCAAGCAACTAGTAATGATCTTATACTTTTACCCGCTTCTAGTGCAATTGCATCAATTGCTGCTGGTGTTCCTTCGCCTGTAAATGTAAGAGGTATTAGCTATCCAATGGAAGACAAATGGGTTTTAACACCAGAAGAGCAACTAGAAATTAAAAATGCAACTGACGCCTATAATGTTACCATTAAAAACGTTACTGACGCAAATGCTAATGTTGCCTTAGTAGATTTAAACTCTGTTTTAATCGAGTTAGCATCTACAGGAACTAAATTTAATGGTTTTACAATGAATGCTAAACTTGTTACTGGTGGCGCCGTTAGTTTAGACGGGTTTCATTTAACTGCAAGAGGTTATTCTTATATGGCTTATAAATTTTTAGAAGCTATGGATACATCTTTCGGATCCAATTTTTTAGCGTCAGAAAACACGCCTGATCCAGGTCAATACCCAACAAATTATTCACCTTTATTACCTTAAAATGGTTTTAAAATAAAATATTAAAAAACACCTTCTAATTGAAGGTGTTTTTTAATTCCAAAAAAGCTACAAAAACAACTTTCATTTTAAATTAAAAAATATATCTTTGCACGCGAAAACTTGAAGTGTTTTCACAGAAGTAAAACGCATAATATTAAACACATAAGTAATGGCTAAAGTTACAGGTAAAGTTGCACAAATTGTAGGACCAGTTATCGATGTTGCATTCAGCGCAGGTTCAGAACTTCCAAAAATTTACGATTCACTAGAAATTAAAAGAGCCGATGGGTCTTTATTAGTATTAGAAGTACAATCTCACATTGGTGAAGATACCGTACGTACTATTGCTATGGATTCTTCTGATGGTTTAAGTAGAGGAACTGAAGTATTCGCTACAGGTGCTCCTATTCAAATGCCGATTGGTGATGATGTTTACGGACGTTTATTTAATGTAATTGGAGATGCTATTGATGGTCTTGGAGATTTACCTAAGGCAGGAAGTGCTGGGTTGCCAATTCACCGTCAAGCTCCTAAATTTGAAGACTTATCAACGTCTACTGAAGTTTTATTTACTGGTATTAAAGTAATCGATTTAATTGAGCCTTATGCAAAAGGTGGTAAAATTGGTTTATTTGGTGGTGCTGGTGTTGGTAAAACAGTATTAATTCAGGAGTTGATTAACAATATTGCCAAAGGACATGGTGGTTTATCTGTATTTGCTGGAGTAGGTGAAAGAACTCGTGAAGGGAACGATTTACTTCGTGAAATGTTAGAGTCTGGAATTATCCGTTATGGTGATGATTTTATGCACTCTATGGAAGAAGGCGGCTGGGATTTATCTAAAGTTGATAAAAAGAAAATGAAAGAGTCTAAAGCGACATTCGTATTCGGACAAATGAATGAGCCTCCTGGAGCACGTGCTCGTGTTGCATTATCTGGTTTAACAATTGCTGAGTATTTTAGAGATGGTGCTGGTGAAGGACAAGGAAAAGATGTACTTTTCTTCGTAGATAACATTTTCCGTTTTACACAAGCTGGATCAGAGGTATCTGCATTACTTGGTCGTATGCCTTCTGCGGTAGGTTACCAACCA
This sequence comes from Algibacter sp., assembly GCF_049667265.1. GTDB lineage: Bacteria > Bacteroidota > Bacteroidia > Flavobacteriales > Flavobacteriaceae > Algibacter_B. The sequence continues at coordinate 17,284 of NZ_JBATHX010000038.1, forward strand.
ACATTAGCAACAGAGATGGGTGCGATGCAAGAGCGTATTACTTCAACTAAAAGAGGTTCTATTACATCTGTACAAGCGGTTTACGTACCTGCGGATGATTTAACGGATCCTGCGCCTGCTACAACCTTTGCTCACTTAGATGCAACAACGGTACTTTCGAGAAAAATTGCTGAGTTAGGTATATATCCTGCGGTAGATCCATTAGATTCGACATCAAGAATTTTAACTGCTGATATTTTAGGAAACGAGCATTATGCTTGTGCGCAAAGAGTAAAAGAGTTATTACAACGTTATAAAGAATTACAAGATATTATTGCTATCCTTGGTATGGAAGAATTATCTGAAGAAGATAAATTAGCAGTTGGTAGAGCAAGACGTGTTCAACGTTTCTTATCTC
>NZ_JBATHX010000039.1:0-18746 GCF_049667265.1 Algibacter sp.
GTTATAGGCGGGTAGTGGATAGGTCTTAAAATTGAATTTCCGTTATGGATGTAATTATCAAAATACGTTTCTTGCAATCCTAAATGCAACGCTAAAGCACGCAAAACATACTTGGCCGTTTTTTCAAGCATTCTATAGGTTTCTTTGCCTGTTTTATTAAAATCAGCAAGTTCATTAACCATAACATTTTCAGGATATTCAGCTTTAAGTGCGTCGTTATTTTCAACATACTGTCCAAAATGCCAAAACTCCTTTAAATCGCCTTCTTTTTTACCTTTTGCGCTTTCTTTTCCAAAGGATACATAGCCACGTTGTCCACCAATACCTGGAATTTCATATTTCCGTTTAGTTTCTGTTGGTAAACTAAAAAAGTTTTTAACTTCTTTATACAAATTATCTACTAAAGCATCATCTAAAAAATGACCTTTAAGGGCCACAAAACCAATTTCTTCGTAAGCCTTCCCAATGGCATCAACAAAGTTTTGTTTTCTAACAGGATCATCCGAAAGAAAATCTTTTAAATTAACACTTGGTATCGTTTTCATAATCTTAATTTTTAATTGCAAGTAACACAAATGTACGAAAACATTCAAAGTTATTAATACTGTGATATGCTCAATTTTTTAATAAATAAAGACTAATTATAGTATATTTGATAGTGAAACAAGCATTTTTTTATGAACCTATCAAATTCTTTATCCAGTATAAAATATTTAATTGGAACTTTAGATGAAGCAACATTACTTTCATTGTATCGGAATGTATTAAAATCTAGGCTGATAGAAGAGAAAATGCTTATTTTATTGCGTCAAGGTAAAATTAGTAAGTGGTTTTCTGGTATCGGTCAAGAAGCTATTTCAGTTGGTGTCACCATGGCCATGCAAAGGGACGAATATATTTTGCCAATGCATAGAAATTTGGGAGTTTTTACGACTAGAAATATTCCATTATACAGGCTATTTAGCCAATGGCAAGGCAAAGCTTCGGGGTTTACAAAAGGACGAGACAGGTCTTTTCATTTTGGAACACAGCAATATAAAATTGTGGGTATGATTTCGCATTTAGGACCACAATTAGGTGTGGCAGATGGCATAGCATTAGCTTCTAAATTAAATAACAAAAATCAAGTTACAGCTGTATTTACAGGTGAAGGCGCTACCAGCGAAGGCGATTTTCACGAAGCATTAAATGTCGCATCCGTTTGGCAATTACCAGTTTTGTTTTGTGTGGAAAACAATGGCTATGGCTTGTCAACACCAACAAATGAGCAGTATCGATGCGAAAATATTGCTGATAGAGGTTTGGGTTACGGCATGGAATCGCACATAATTGATGGTAATAATATTGTTGAAGTTTACACGAAGGTTTCTGAGTTAGCAGAATCCATTCGAAAAAACCCGAGACCTATTTTATTGGAATTTAAAACGTTTAGAATGCGTGGGCATGAAGAGGCTAGTGGTACAAAATATGTGCCGCAGGACCTAATGGATACTTGGGCAGAAAAAGATCCACTAATAAATTTTCAGGCTTTTTTAAAAGAAAATAATGTGATTAGTGAAGCTGATGAAGTTACGATTAAGGAAGCTATTGTACATGAAATTAATGAGCATTTAGAAGTCGCTTTCGCCGAAGAAGATATTACTCCAAATGAAACTGAAGAATTAAATGATGTATACCAAGTATTTAAATATCAGCATGTTGATACAAATTCAGAGTTAAAAGAAATTCGATTTATTGACGCTATTTCTGATGGTTTAAAACAAAGCATGCAACACCATTCCGATTTAGTAATCATGGGTCAAGATATTGCTGAATATGGTGGCGCATTTAAAATTACAGAAGGTTTTGTAGAGCAATTTGGAAAAGACCGTATTAGAAATACGCCTATTTGTGAATCGGCAATTGTGGAAGCGGCTATGGGATTATCCATTGCTGGAATTAAAAGTGTTGTTGAAATGCAATTTGCAGACTTTGTAAGTTCTGGTTTTAATCCTGTGGTGAATTATTTGGCAAAATCCTTTTACAGATGGAGCCAAAATGCCGATGTCGTAATAAGAATGCCCTGTGGTGGTGGCGTGGCTGCAGGGCCGTTTCATTCACAAACAAACGAGGCGTGGTTTACAAAAACTCCGGGTTTAAAAGTGGTTTATCCAGCCTTTCCTTATGATGCAAAAGGCTTGTTGAATACCGCTATTAACGACCCTAATCCGGTGTTATTTTTTGAGCATAAAGGCTTGTACAGAAGTATTCGTCAAGAAGTTCCTGTTGATTATTACACCTTGCCTTTTGGTAAGGCATCCGTTTTAAGAACCGGAAAAGATATTACCATCATTTCTTATGGCGCTGCAATTCATTGGGTTTTAGAAACTTTGGATAACAATCCTGATATTTCAGCCGATGTGATCGATTTACGAACGCTTCAACCATTGGATGTTGACACCATTTATAATTCCGTTAAAAAAACAGGAAAAGCCATTATTCTTCAAGAAGATTCGCTTTTTGGTGGTATTGCAAGCGATATTTCAGCAGGTATTATGGAGCATTGTTTCAAATATCTGGATGCGCCGGTTAAACGTGTAGCTAGTATGGAAACACCCATTCCTTTTGCCAGTCAATTGGAACAACAATATCTTCCTAAAAATAGATTTGAAGCAGACTTGAAAGCGCTTTTAGCCTACTAATGGTCAATATTTAAATGCCCTAATCTTAAAGGCAGTTATAAAGCTTAATCAGGCATTGTTTTATTTATTCTTATATTTAAGAAGCTAAAAAATGTATGTTTTGAAAAATCTACTATTTCTATTTGTTTTAATGCTTTTCAACTGTAAAAATGCAGATGAAAAATTAGCAGAGAACTATATTTGGGATTCCATGCATGTCACTTCAACCGCCTATAACTCTTTAGAATATCAAACAGATTCAGATCCACATATTACTGCTTTTGGCGATAGTTTAAAACCAGGTTTAAAATATATTGCTGTTTCCAGAGATTTACGACGACTCGGATTAAAGCGCAATACACCAGTTAGAATTGAAGGTTTAGAAGGCATTTATTTAGTAAAAGATAAGATGCACTCTAAATGGGAAAAGCGCATTGATGTTTATATGGGTGTAGATGTAAAAGCCGCAAAAAAGTGGGGAAGAAAGCGTGTTTGTATTGAGTTTGGCGTTCCAAAGGATTAATTTTTTCTTAAATTAAAAATAATTGAGCCATTAAGTTTGCCGCCAAAATAGCTCAATCATTTAAAAATTAATTATTTAGTTTCTGCTTCCGAAAGTATAAACGGATAGGCGTCTCTAGCTTGTTTCTCTTCCGTACTTGTTAACCGATCAGAAGCTTTTCCAATAACGTTTAAACTATAGGATTGACGCAATTCGTAATAGGCTTTTGTTATTTCATTTTGAACAGCAACATAGGTTTTATAGGATGTTTGTTGCCCATTTTGCAATGAAACAATCGCTTTTTTAGGATTATCAGAAGATTTTGCATCCTGAAAACCATGGCAATAATTGCAACTTTCGTCGCCATTATTATCTAAAAACGATTTGGTGAGATCTTTTAAATTTGCCAAAGGAATAATGTCATTTTCCATCATGACTTCATCGCTATTATTAATTACAATTCGTAATATATTGCGTTCATTCACATCACTTGTGCAATCCATTCCAGGAGGGCAATCTCTGGGAAGCAGTCTATTAATACCTTCATCGGAAGATATGGTAGCAGTTACTAAAAAGAAAATGAGTAATAAAAATGCGATGTCTGCCATAGACCCTGCATTTACTTCAGGTACTAATTTTGAGTTTCTCATAATTATAGATTTATATGTTAATGTGTTGATTAACTCTCAAAAACAGTACCGAGATTGTAAATGCTTAATGACAGAAAAATTTAAAAAATGAAATTTCATCAACCTTTTAGTGATATTTTTTATTTTAGGAACAATATTTGTTAAACCATTATTAAATAATAGGATTAACGAGGTTGTTTTTAATAGAAAGAAATATATTTGAACAATTAAACGACCTCAATCCAAATTAAAATTATATCAGATTGATGAAACCTTATGTAATCTTACTTTTTCTACTAACATTCTCGCTATCTACTCAAGCACAATTAGATAGTAAAGAGAAATCTGTTGCTATTCCTGTTGAAGAGAGCAAAAAGGATACACCAGATATAAGTCCATTAACACCATCAAAACCTATAGAAAATGAGAATGCTTTTGGAATGAATAGACCAAAAGTGGCTCCAAATCTTGATGCGCCTAAAAAGGATTTTTCAATGTATCCAGAAGAAGAATTTGGAAATCCAGGGGAATTGTATTCAAAAAAACTAGAAAAAAAGGAAAAGGAATTATTACCTGAAGGACATGGTTTAAATTCTGGTTTGAAAGAAGATGCTTTTTGGGGTGATTATAAAACAACTTCTGAATATGTTCATATTTTGGTAAGAGATTATTCTGAGGTTGATGGCGATTTATTGCGTATTTATGTAAATGACGAAATTATCAGGTCAGACATTTATTTAAATCAAAGTTATAGTGGTTTAAAATTGGACTTAGTGGAAGGCATAAATAAAATAGATTTTTATGCTATAAATACTGGTTTTTACGGACCAAATACTGCCGAATACAAAGTTGTTGATGATAAAACAAAGATTATTTCGCGTAAAGTTTGGGCGTTAGCTGCTGGCGTTAGAGTGACTTTAATAATTGTTAAGGAATAGATTGCCTAATTATTCCCTCAATCAAAGTCAACTCCTGTTCAGAAAAATCTAAACAATCCAAAGCTTTTACATTTTCTTTTAGTTGATTAGAAGAACTTGCACCAACTAAAACCGAAGCCACTTGCGGTTGTCTTAATATCCACGCAATTGCCATTTGCGATAATTTTTGTCCGCGTTTTTCAGCAATAGTATTCAGCCTTTGAATCTTATTAATATTAGCATTTACTGTTTCAGCATTTAAAAATACAGACTCATTTCCTGCTCTAGAGTTTTCAGGAATCCCTTTTAAATATCTATCCGTCAACATACCTTGCGCAAGTGGGGAAAAGGCAATACAACCCACACCATTTACTTCTAAAGTATCTAAAAGCCCATCTTCAACCCAACGATCGAACATAGAATAGCGCACCTGATTCAAAATAAAAGGCACTTTTAATTCCATTAAAAGTTTAGCCGCTTTTTTGGTTTCTTCTGGTCCATAATTTGAAATACCAGCATATAAGGCTTTTCCTTGACGCACAATATCAGCCAGAGCACCCATAGTTTCTTCAAGAGGCGTATTTGGATCTGGTCTGTGATGATAGAAAATATCCACATAATCTAATCCCATGCGCTTTAAACTTTGGTCAAGGCTAGAAATTAAAAATTTCCTTGAACCAAAATCACCATAAGGTCCTGGCCACATGCCATATCCTGCTTTTGTGGCTATAAATAATTCGTCTCTGTAAGGTTTAAAATCTTGTTTAAAAATAGTTCCAAAATTGGTTTCTGCCGACCCTGGAGGCGGTCCGTAATTATTTGCTAAATCAAAATGAGTTATCCCTAAATCGAAAGCCGTTCTTAAAATAGACCTGCCATTATTAATATCATCAACAAACCCGAAATTATGCCATAACCCAATAGAAATAGCAGGTAAAAGCACACCACTTTTCCCGGAACGTTTGTAAGTCATATTTTCATATCTAGCTTCTTTGGCTATATATTTAGTTTCTTCAGATTTGTTTTTGCTTTTCATGTTATCAATTTAAGTAAACAAATTTATAAATTCATTTTAATTCAATTATAATATTTTAGAATTCTATTTTATCATATTCAAAAGTATTGTTATTCAGGAGGTTAAATATTTATTTTTATAATGATTTATTTAGTAAACATTAATTTTTTTAAAACTGTTAATATTTAGTTGAATAATTTCACGGTAATCATGATTAAGAAACCCTTTAAAGGTGTTATTTTTGCACGTTGCAAAATGTAAAGTATGTCCACAAAAGCAGAATTAGAATTAGAAGAAAGAGCAGAAGGTAAAAGTTTATACAGTTACCAAAAGGGAGCGATCGATAAAATTTTTACAGCTTTTGAGGAATCACCAGATGATTACCACTTATTATACCAATTACCAACTGGTGGCGGTAAAACCGTTATTTTTTCAGAAATAGTTAGGCAGTATTTAAAAAATCACAAAAAGAAGGTGTTGGTAATGACTCACCGAATTGAGTTATGTAAGCAAACATCAAACATGCTTACAGAATTTGGTGTACATAACAAAGTTGTAGATAGTAAGGCCGATTTAAGTGATCAAGCAGATTATAGCTGTTTTGTTGCCATGGTTGAAACTTTGAATAACAGATTAAACGATGATAAACTTGACATTTCTGATATTGGATTAGTTATTATTGATGAGGCACACTATAATTCCTTTACAAAATTATTCAAATTTTTTAGTCAATCGTTTATTTTAGGAGTGACGGCAACACCTTTAAGTTCGAGTATTGAATTACCAATGACGGATAATTACGATGAATTAATTGTTGGTGAAAGTATAGAATCGCTTATTGAAAATGGCTTTTTAGCACGTGCTGAAATGTTTACTTATAACGTAGGCTTAACCTCTTTAGTTGTTGGTGCAAATGGTGATTACACGGTGAAATCATCAGAAGACTTATACACAGATAACGATATGTTATCCAAGCTAATACAAGCTTATGAAGAACGCGCAAAAGGTAAAAAGACATTAATTTTTAATAATGGAATTAATACGTCATTACACGTGTATGATACTTTTAGGAGAGCCGGTTATCCAGTAGCACATTTAGATAACACAAATACCAAAAAGGAACGTGCCATGATTTTAAAGTGGTTCAAGAAAACACCTGATGCTATTTTAAGTTCTGTAAGTATATTAACAACTGGATTTGATGAGCCCACGGTTGATACCATTATTTTAAACAGAGCAACAAAATCGTTAACGCTTTACTACCAAATGATTGGTCGTGGATCGCGTATTTTAAAAGATAAAAAAACGTTTTCAGTTATCGATTTAGGTAACAACTTCCATAGGTTTGGGCCTTGGGGCGATGGTTTAGATTGGCAACGTATATTTAAATCGCCAACGTATTATTTAGATTCTATTTTAAGTGATGATGAATTAGAAAGCAATTTTAGATATGAAATGCCTGATGCCTTACGTGCAGAATTTGCAAAATCTGAAGATGTACATTTCGATATTCAAAAAACCTATGTTGATTCTATCAGAAATGGCGAATCATCAAAAGTAGTTTTAGAGCGCTCGATAGAGCAACACGGTAAAATTTGTATTGAAAACAGCGAAGATGTTTATGATGCGCTAGCCTTAGCCAAACAACTTGGTGACGATATCGATTTTAGAATACAACGCTACACAAAATGTATTAGTAAAAGTACCTACAACTTTGTGGAATGGCTAAAAGGGGATTATAAGAAGAAATTAAATTCTTATTTGCGCTCTAATTTCGATGAAGTTTTTGAACAGATTCATGGGTTTCCGCCAGAGGATTAGTATTTCGTAACTATTTTTTTGAGTTTTAAGCTGTTATATTACTAATGGCTTATAGTTGTTTATTTGAATTTGTAGAAATATTCTGCTAAATTTGTTAAAATAGTTGATTAGACCATTGATTAAAGGAAACAAAATTAATATTTCATGAGAAAAATAATAGTATTGCTTATTCTTATTCCATTGCTTTCGTATAACTCAAGTAAAGTTGAGAAAAATATTGTTGGAAAATGGAAAGGTGAAGATGAAAAAAACCAGATTGGTTACATGACTTTTGATGATGAGGGATTCGCAACGTCTGAAATAGAAGGGAAAATCGTTGGTGGCAAAGAATTTGAGATGAATGGTAAAAAAGGCTCTATGACTTATTCTGTCAATTTTGACGAAAAACCTATTCAAATTGATTTAATATTAACGTTGTTGGAAACAAAAGAACAAATGAGTATGCTTTTAATAGCTAAATTTCAAGAGGAAGATGTTATGATAATTGCTAGTAATTTTAATGAAACTAGACCTATTGATTTTAGTCCTGACAATTCTATTACGCTTCATCGTACTAATTAAGAATGTGATTTTTATTGCAACTTAATTCATTTTAATATAATCTATAAGTATAAAACTAACAAACACTTGCGTTAGGGATTGAACGGTCTGTTTGAGCTCGCCGACGATAGGAGGAAGCGAGTAGTGAAAGCCCGACCCTTGTGGTAACCTGCCTGCCGGCAGGCAGGCGCCCAAATACTTATTTTAACGTCTTTTAGGTTAATATTTTACCTAAAAACTAATATTGAGTTGTTTATTTTAACATGATGAAAATAAGGCGTATCTTTACGGTCAAATAATCCAAATAAAACCCAGTAGGAGTACTAAACTATGGCAAAATCGCAAGTTACATTTAACAAAATTGAAAAAGAAAAAAAACGCTTAAAGAAGAGAGAGGAAAAGCAAAAGAAGAAAGAGGCTAGAAAAGCTGAAGCTAAAGAAAACCCACAAGGAATTCAGTTTGCTTATGTTGATTTTAATGGCAATTTAACGGATACACCGCCAGACCCAGCTATGCGCGAAAAGGTTGAGGCAGAGAGTATTGAGTTAGGGATCCCGAAGAAAGAGGATAGAGAAGAAGAGGAGCCAGCAAACAAAGAAGGAAAAGTATCGTTCTTTGACCATTCTAAAGGTTTTGGTTTTATTTTAGATAGTATAAACCAAGAGAAATATTTTGTGCATGTTAGTGGTTTACTTGATGATATTGAGGAAAACGACAAAGTAACTTACGAGCTTGAACGTGGGCAAAAGGGTATGAATGCGGTTAGAGTAAAAAAGATTTAATTTTTTCAATTAATACCCTATTTTTTTTATGTCCTTAAGATTTCATACGCTTGAAGAGGATGAAGAATACATAAATCTACAAACAGAATTAGTTAGACTACAACAACACATTAAGGCTACCAACCAGCGTGTACTTATTTTATTTGAAGGTAGGGATACGGCAGGTAAAGGTGGTGCTATTATGCGTTTTATTCGGTTTTTAAATCCGCGTCTTTTTAAAGTTGTAGCACTTTCAAAACCTACTGAAAAGGAAAGTGGCCAATGGTACTTCCAACGGTACATTGAACATTTGCCTGGTCCTGGTGAAATGGTTTTGTTTGACCGTAGTTGGTATAATCGATCGGTAGTTGAGCCGGTTATGGGATTTTGTAATAATAAGCAATACAATTTATTTAATAATCAAGTGGTTCAGTTAGAACAATTACTTGTTGAAGATGGGATTCATCTTTTCAAGTTTTGGTTCTCTATTAACGCAGAAGAGCAAAAAAGGCGTTTGGAAGAACGTGTTCACAATCCGCTAAAACAATGGAAATTGAGTAGTGTGGATGTGGAAGCTCAATCTAAATGGGAAGACTTTACCAAATATAAGGAAGCCATGTTTAAAAAAACAGGCAAACCAAATGCACCTTGGATTGTTATAAATGGAAACGAAAGAGACGTGGCCAGAAAAGAGGTTATTAGGTATGTTGTTAATAGGCTTAATTATGACAAAAAAGGTGATACTGGAGAACGTTTAGAGCTTGATAAAACTATTGTTTCTGAGGTTTTTGATGCCAAAAGTCTTAAAGCATGTTTAGCTAAATAAACCTATTTTCTACCGCATTTACTTCGCATTTTTACTTTACCTTTGATTATGGCATTACCAAAAAAAACCATTTTAATTTTACTTGCGTTTTTTGCTGTGTATGTTATTTGGGGAGCTACCTATATGCTTAACAAAATTGCGGTTTCACAATTACCTCCATTTTTTCTAGCTTCTGTCCGATTTCTGGTTGCAAGTGTTATCATTTTTATTATTGCAAAATCATTGGGTATTAGCCTTGCTATAAAAAAAAGACAGCTTATAAATACTAGTGTTGCGGGCTTACTGTTTTTAACTTTAGGTAATGGCTTGGCGGTTTTAGCGCTAAAATACATTGATAGTGGTTTTGCAGCTTTAGAAATTTCATCGCAACCTTTGGTAGTGCTTATTATGATGCGGTTTTTACATGGAAAAAAAATTAAAGCGATGTCTTACATTGGCGTAGTTTTAGGCTTTATTGGGATTTTTTTATTGGTAAGTCAGAATGAAATTATCAATAAAGAAGGGCAGATTTTAGGCATGGTACTTATTTTTTTCTGCATGCTTTGTTGGGCTTATGCGAGCATTTTTGTTGGTAAGGCAGAATTACCAAAAAATCATTTTGTAAATACAGGTTACCAAATGCTTACTGGAGGCATCATGCTTGGTATTGTTAGTTTGTGTTTGAATGAACCGTGGTCGTTACCAAACACCTGGCGGCCAGATGTGCAATGGTCTATGTTAGGTCTAATTTTATTTGGTAGTATCGTTGCTTTTACGGCGTTTAACTTTCTTTTAAAGGAAGTTTCGCCTGAAAAAGTAGCAACATCAACTTATGTTAACCCTATTATTGCTTTAATTTTAGGCTGGTGGATATTGGATGAGTTTATTTCTTTACAATCTATTTTTGCAGCTGCAATTTTACTAACCGGTGTGTATTTTATAAATACCAAACGCGTTTTTAAACCTAGAAGTATTGGACGTTAAACAAGCCATAAAATTCATGCTTATAAGCACATTAGCGTTTGCTTGTATGAATGCGATAGTAAAACATTTAACAGATATTGGTGCCTTTCAAATCGTGTTTTTCAGATCTGTAAGTTCGTTGTTTTTTACCTTTGGATATCTATTTAAAAATAAAATTCCCATTCTTGGCAATAATAGGAAGTTGTTGGTTTTAAGAGGGTTAGTAGGTGTTATTTCAATGACTTTATTCTTTATGTCCACCAAATATTTACCTATTGGGACGGCAGTTTCATTACGCTATATGGCACCCATATTTGCTGCCGTTTTTGCTATTTTCTTCTTAAAGGAAAAAATAAAACCTTTTCAATGGTTATTCTTCATCATGGCTTTTGCAGGTGTTATTGTTTTAAAGGGTTTTGATGCTGATTTAGATGTTTACGGACTCATATTAATTTTTATATCAGCCATTTTTAGTGGTCTCGTTTATATTGTAATTAGCAAAATTGGTAAAGGCGATCACCCTGTGGTTGTGGTTAACTATTTTATGGTTATTTCTACTATATTGGGTGGTTTATTATCTATTGGTAATTGGGTTAACCCAGTTGGTTTACAATGGCCTATGCTTTTAGGTTTGGGTTTATTTGGTTATTTCGGGCAAGTTTATATGACAAAAGCCTTCCAGATTGCTGCTACGAACCAAGTGGCGCCTTTAAAATATTTAGAAGTGATATTTACATTATTATTAGGCGTGCTATTGTTTAGCGAAATTTATACCCTTTATAGCCTTTTAGGTATTGCCATGATAATTTGCGGATTAGTTTTAAACGCCCTTTATAAAGGTAAAAAATAGTTATTCTTAGAATTATAAAAGGGTTATAATTTGTAATTTCGCCCAAATTGATAATGAAAACCTTATTTAATGTCTTTCAAAACCAAAGTTAATATTTATAGAAGAAAAATAATGCGCAGTATTACCAAAAACATTGGTAGTGCTTATTCTGAACCTAAAAAGGGTGAAATTAATTTTTCTGATATAAAGCGGGTTTTAATTATTAGACCGAACCATCGTTTAGGAAATCAATTATTACTAACACCACTAGTTCAAGAGGTTATTAATTTGTTCTCAAATTGTGAAATCGATTTATTTGTAAAAGGTGGTGTTGCACATCCCGTTTTTGAAAACTATAAGGAAATAAACAACATTATTAAACTCCCTAAAAAGCCTTTCAATAACTTGTTTCAATATGCTAAAAGTTGGATTTCTATAAAGCAGAAATCGTACGATTTGGTTATTAATGGCGACAAAAACTCATCTTCGGGTCGCTTGTTAACTCAAATGTCAAAAGCAAAAATTAAGGTTTTTGGTGATGTGAATGAAGCCATCCAATCGACTTATACAGACCACGAGCATATTTCGAAATATCCTATTTATAATTTACGTAATTACTTGGCTAAATTAGGATTATCCAATGAGAACAAAAGTATTCCTGTTTTAGACATAAAGCTTAATGAAGCAGAAATAGCCAACGGGAAAAACATTCTAAATGGGATTATAAAAAACGATAAAAAAACAATTTGTATTTATACGAATGCTACGGGAGATAAATGTTATTCTGAAGCATGGTGGGAAACTTTTTATAGCCGATTAAAAACAGAATACCCAAACCATAATATTATTGAAATGCTTCCTATTGAGAACATTTCGAAAATTAACTTTCAAGCACCTCATTTTTATAGCAAAGACCTGAGAGAAATGGGAGCCATAATTCATAACACAAGTATTTTTATTGCTGCGGACAATGGCGTTATGCACTTAGCAAGCGCTTCTTTAACGCCTTGTGTTGGATTCTTTTCGGTTACCAACCCAAACATTTATGGGCCGTATGGAAATGGGAGCGTGGCGCTTCATACGGACAAAACTAGTATGGATGATTGGATTAAGGCAATAAGTAATATTCTTAAATAGTGTATTTTAAGTAGTAAATATTAATACTGCCAAAAAAAAGATACCTCTTTAAATGGCATGTATTTCATCTATTAATCGAAAATAATCAGGGTTCAATCGAGTTTATTGTTTAAAAAGTAGTCTAGTTAATTAATTTTGAGGGAATTAAAAAACTCCCCAAATGAAAAAATTAATGACCCTACTTAGTTTAGCCATTATGTTTATTGGCTTAAACGCACTTCAAGCCCAAGAAGCTGATTTTAGTTCAGCAAACTTCAAAAAGCGCAGTCCTATTTACGATTACTCGGAAAAGCAACTTAATAACGTTGATACCATTCCTGATTATGTTTCACAATCTCAAAAACTAAAAATAACAGGAACCATTTATGAAAGTGATGGACTTACTCCAGCAAAAAATGTGATGTTATTTATTCATCAAACTAATGAAAACGGTGATTTCGAACTAAAAAGACAAAACAAAAAACGCTATATTCATCATAGAGGTTGGATAAAAACTGATGCTGATGGCAAATACACTTTTTATACGTTTATTCCAGGGAAATATCTATATAGTAATGAGTTGCAACAAATTCTTCCTATTATAAAAGAACCTAATAAACCAGAATATAAAATTGAAACATTTCTTTTTGATGATGACCCACTATTAACTGGTAAATGCCGCACAAAGGTTGAAGAAACAAACCCAAATAGAATTTTGAAACTCAATAAAAAAGAAGGTTTGTTTGAAGCTAAAAGAGACATTGTTCTTGGAAAAGAAGAAACGGAGACCTACTAAAATTATAAGCCAATTACTGCTATAATTATTTCTAATAAAATAAGTTAAATATTTTGCTTTAAAATCTATTTCAAAGCTATAAATTTGCAATCTTAATTTTAGAATGAAACATAAAGTAATTGATTCTAAATCGCTAAAAAGAAACATTCCTTAATTAAGAATTTAATAAAGCTCTCTTATATCGAGAGCTTTTTTTATGCACTATTTTTCAATTATTTATAATTAAAAACTTCATTTTTTTTACACTTTTATTTTCATAAAAAATTGTTCCATAAATGATGGATATCATTGTGTAACCCTCTTATTTATTTTAAAATTATAGGACAAATTTTTTTATAAACTAAATAAGTAAATTATGAAACGAATTATTACTTTACTGCTAATTATTCTTGTTTCAAATCCTGTTATTGGGCAAATAACAAAACAAAATGAACAAGAGTTAGAAAACTTACAGAACTTCAAAATTTTTAAATCTTCAAGTAAACTTCAAAAAAAGGTTAAAGATTTTAAATTTAGCACCAACAAGGTTAATTATACTAAATCAACTGCTGACGATAAAAAAACCTTAGACAGCGTTGTAAACAAAGAGTGGGACGATGATTATAACATTTGGAGAAATGATTTAAAACAGAGTTTCATTTATGATGGTGAACATGTGGATACAGGGTTTATTTCTTTTTGGGATACTGACACCAATAATTGGGAGGATTATATAAACATTGAATATGATTTCGATGATTATGGCAATGTAATTTTAGAGATAAGATCCGTTCAAACCTCACCAAATGTTTGGGTTTTAGACAGTAAAACCGAATACACATACATTGATGATTCTAGTAATCCTCATAGATTAATCCTTGAAGAAACTTTTAGTAGGGAGGATACCGAATGGGTCAAAACCTTAAAATATGATTTTACCTATGACAATTCTAACACATTTGTAATATTAGAAGTCGAATCAATTTGGGATACAAATGAATGGGTAGAAATACATCAAGATGAATATTTTTATTCAAACGGATTATTAGATTATGAAATTAACTACAATTATAGTTTTAGTTCAAGTCAAATGGAGCAATACTCAAAATCTGAATATTCTTGGGGATCGCCTTATATTGAAACCGTATACTATTATGATTCAGAAGAAGATGATTGGGTTAAAGAATCAAAATATGAATATGAGTACACAACGTTAAGTGGTTCAATTATTCAAGTAACAAAAGAAACAGGTTTCACATGGGATGGCTCAGAATGGAAAAATTATTACTTGGATGATTATAAATATGATTCAGAAGGAAACCGAACAACAGCCTCTTATTATGAATGGATTGAGGATTCTGAGGGTTCTGGCACATGGTATGAATATTCTAGAGATAAGTTTGTTTTTGACTATGACTATAGTTTTCAAGACGATTTAATTGGACCATTTAACTATGCTGAATCAGCGGAAGACACCTTTTTTGCATTTAATAATATGGTAATTGCTTTTTTGGAATATGAATATATAAATGATATTTGGGTTGAATCTTATAAAACAATTTTTTATTATTCAGATTATAACAACCAATTGAGTGTTAAGGATAAATTACTCGCCGATGCTGTTCGTGTTTATCCAAATCCAGCAACTGATTTTTTAACTATTGATTCAAAAATTCCAATTTTAGGGGTAGAGGTTTACAACATTTTGGGTGAAAAAATTATGGATGTCCGTTCAAATTTTAATTCAATACCACTTTCAAATATTTCAAATGGTATTTATATTTTTAAAATCCAATCGGAAAATGGCGTATTGATAAAAAGAATAATTAATAAATAGCCAGTTTATCCAATTAAAACTATTATGGTTAAAACATAATAAATTTAAGGTTTAAATCAGCAAATGATACTATTACCACGGAGGAATAGTATTATTTTGCTGATTTATTTTTAGAATTAATTACTTCCTTGAAAGCTATATTAAATGTCTTTTTCAAAAACCCTTTTTTTAACCTATTTTTGCAATCAAATTAAACAGAGGCAATATTTAGAATTATTTAAGCCTAATAAAAAAGTAAAGATGATTAAGAATCTTATTAATAAATTATTTAACCGCAATAATGAAACAAGTTCTAAAACGGAAAAGGGAACAAATGAAGGAACGGTTAAGTTTTTCAATTATAAAAAGGGGTATGGTTTTATAACCATTAAAGGGTCTGGTGAAGAAATATTTGTGCATACAAAAAATGTAATCGGAAAAATTAGAGATAAAAACAAAGTAACCTTCAATATCGAAGAAAGCCCAAAAGGCCAAATTGCTACTAATGTTCGAGCCAAAAAGTAAGCAACATTTAAAACGTCGTAAAAGGATGTTTTTTTTGTTTTTACTTGGTATTAATTATTTGAAAGGCTAAAAAAAAATAATTACAATGGCAAATAACATTAAAAATCAGCAGGATATTTTAGACAAATTAAATATTCAGGCATTAAACCCTATGCAGGAGGAAGCCATTCCAATAATTGAAGAGGCCACTAATACCATATTATTATCTCCCACAGGAACTGGAAAAACACTTGCGTTTTCATTACCGTTATTAAAAGTTTTAAATCCCGAATCTACCGAGGTTCAGGCGCTAATAATTGTGCCTTCCAGAGAACTAGCTATTCAAATAGAACAAGTTATTCGATCCATGGGTTCTGGCTATAAAGTGAATGCGGTTTATGGTGGCAGACCCATGTCTAAAGATAAAATTGAAATTAAGCACAATCCTGCCATTTTAATAGGGACTCCTGGAAGAATTCTAGATCATTTTGAGGCTGATCGTTTTTCAAAATCAAGCATAAAAACATTGATATTGGATGAGTTTGATAAGTCTTTAGAAGATGGATTTGAAGACGAAATGAAAGCTATAATAGGTCAATTGCCAGTTATAAATAAACGTATACTAACTTCGGCAACACACGGTGTTAAAGTTCCAGGTTTTGTGAGGTTAGACAAACCCATAATAATTGATTATTTAAAAGAAAAAGTAGCCTCCAAACTTACCATTAAAACCGTTATTTCTCGCGATAAAAACGTACTAGAAACTTTATTAAAGCTAATTGAACACATTGGCAATGAACAGGGAATTATTTTCTGTAATTTACGAGATAGTATTGATGTAATAAGCAATTTTTTAAAGCGAAAAAAAGTGAGCCATTCATGTTTTTCTGGTGGCATGGAACAAAAAGATAGGGAGCGTTCTTTAATTACATTCAGAAATGGCACATCGCAAATTTTATTAGCCACAGATTTGGCTGCAAGAGGTATAGACGTTCCAGAATTAAATTATATTATACATTACGAACTACCGCGCCATAAAGAAGAATTTATTCATAGAAATGGTAGAACCGCGAGAATGAATGCGCAAGGAACGGCCTATATCTTAAAATGGCAAGACCAACTTTTACCTGATTTTATTCAGAATGTAAAGGGAATAAATATTGATAAAAAGGCAGCTCACAAACCTCAATATTGGGAGACTTTATTTATTTCTGGAGGCAGAAAAGATAAAATCTCTAAAGGTGATATTGCCGGTCTATTTTTCAAACAAGGCGGTATTAATAAAGATGAATTAGGCACTATTGAATTAAAACAAGATTGTGCATTTGTGGCTATTCCACTAGCTAAAGCAAATGATTTAGTTAGCAAATTGAATGATTCAAGATTGAAAAAGAAAAAGGTTCGAGTAACTAAATTATAGTTATTAAAATTTAGTTGCTTTTAAAATCATTTGGTTTGATTTTTACATGTACTTTTGCGCGCTCAAAATACAAGGTATGAAGCGCATAAATGAATACAAAAAACTCTTTGGAGTAGAAAACAAAGTCGAATTAAAGGCTTTAAAAAGTAGTTACCGTAATTTAGTAAAGGAATGGCATCCTGATAAATTTCAAAACGGAGACCCTTTGCAAGATGAGGCAGAATTCAATAGTAGAAAAATTATTGATGGGTATCACTTTTTGGTAAGCATTGCACCAGAAACCATTGAAGCTAATTTACCAGCATATACTGAAACTATTAATAACTCTGGAATTGCCGATTTTCAACATAAGGGCTTATTGTTAGAAATTACGTTTCTTGATGGCACTACATACGAGTATTTTGGAGTTACCAAACCAGTTTATATTAAAATGATAAATAGTAATAAACTTAACCGTTTTGCTAAACGTTCTATTTATCCTAATTATACTTACAGAAAGGTTAAACGCGCTATGGAAACCGCGTAAACCTTATTTCAATATTGAAAATTGATGTTTTCAAAAATTAAAACCCCGTCGTTATTGATGGGTTTTTTTTTGATTATCATTTAATTTAAAAAACAGGGGTGAAGTTGTTGTTTTTAAGAATATAAAAGCAAAAACACACCAACCATAATACCAAATAAAGGCACTAATTTCTTTCGTTTATTTTGTTCTTTAAATATGAGTCCGCCCACAACTACAGCAATTAGTATTTGACTACGTTTAATTGCTGAAAGTAACATAATTAAGGCATCGGGATCTTGCAAGGCTTTAAAATAGAAATAATCAGCGGCTTGCAATAAAATACCAACAGCAATAATAGACCATCGGAATTTAAAGGCCTTTCTTTTTTCAGCAAACGGAAACCAGGTTATAGATAAAATAACTAATAAAATTAGAATAGTATATAAGCAAAACCAAAACTGGAGTGTTTGTGGGTTTAAAGTTAAACTCTGAATTAAAAATTTATCATACAAACCACTTGAAGCACCTAAAAAAGTAGCACCTATAATGGCATACACCCATTTATTTCTTTTAAAACTTATGCCTTCTTTTTTACCAATTTTAGAATATAAAAACACCGAAAAAATTATTAAAAAGAAGCCAATCCATTGGTTAAAATTAGGACGCTCGTTATAAATTACAATAGCCCCAATAAACGTAAAAAACGGCCCAGCAGATCGTATTGGCGTAACAATAGTAATGGGTAAATGCTTCAATGCTTGATATGCTAAAAGCCAAGAGCTAGCCATAATAGCCGATTTTATTAAAATAAAACCATGCGTTTGCCAGGAAATTTTTTGGAAATTATAACCATTAGCTATGGCATAATCTGGATAAAACATGGATAACGAATAAAACGCAGCAACAAATAAAAAGCCAGTAGTAACGGTACCTAAAAGTACAGGAAAAACCTCATTACCCTGCACGGCATGTTTTTTACATAAATTATGCAACCCTAAAAATAAAGCCGCTAAAAGTCCAAGGTACATCCACATAATGCGCGCGAAGATATAGGAATTCACATTGGATAAACAAAAATATTGCGGTATAGATGTATTCTATAATTTTGAAAAAACTATTTTTTCTAACGAATATATAATCAAACCCTACGCTTATTGATTGAAACTG
>NZ_JBATHX010000040.1:0-5992 GCF_049667265.1 Algibacter sp.
TAGTTTCAAAATAATCAGACGAGGGTGTTTCATTCATAAAACTATCAATAGAAGTAAAAAAGTTTTGCTCGTCAACAAGATGTTCTATGATTATTTTTCCGTTTACATTTTGGTATCCTCTTACAATTCCGCTACTTAAGAAGTAAATGTATCGTTCTGTTTTTCCTGCTTCCAAAAGAAATGTTTGTGCAATAGTTTCTACAGGAATAAAATGTTTACTGATTAAATCTACTTCTTCTTGAGTTAAAAAGATTCTTGATTTTATATGTTTAATTAGATTTTCCATTTGTTGTGAGTGGCAATGGCATAGAACGTGTTTGCATATGGTTTGTTGGGTGTTTTAAGCACTTAATTTAGTAAATAAAAACCGAATAGAAAATCCGTGAGGATTTTTATAAGTAGGCTAGAACTAGCAATAAAATATATACGGTGTTGCACACAGTTTTTATTCCGTTTCTAATTTAATTTTCATTACAATATCCTTGTCTACTAATGTCTTATCTGCAAAATTCCCTTCGTAGGCAATGTTCCATTGATATCTGTCCAACGTAAATTTTGTCTCAAAAAATTTCCCTTGATATTTTGCTCCAAACTCTATGTTTTTTGTAATATCTTTTAAAGTCAAATTTCCCGAAACAACTAAACTGTCTGAATTTATTTGTTTGATTTTTGTTATCTGAAATTCGGATGACTTAAACTTTTCTACATCAAAAAAATCTATACTTTTTAAATGGTTGTTCAAGTTATTCCTCGGCACAGGTTCATGTTCTGGAATATCTGTTACTCCAATTGTGGTCATATCTACAATAAAATTACCATTTACTAATTTGTTGTTTTCAGTAATTAAGTAGCCACTTTTCAATTTAATTTCTCCTTCATGTTTTCCTGCTCCACGCATTTTGGTTCCTTTCCAATAGATATTAGATTTGGTTAGGTCAATTTTAATCGTGTCGCCCGTTGTTTTAGTTTTAAGTTCTGTTCTTTCAGCTGTTACAGTCGCTTTTTGAGCATCTGAATTGTGTTTGCCAATACAAGAAGTTAGTAATATTGAAAATGTGATTATTACAAGAACCTTATTCATAGTCAGGAATATTTAAGCCTAAAATAATATCTCGCTTTACGGTCAAAATTTCATCTTTTAAAATTGGCTTTACTATTCCTGAACCTCCGCGATTTTCTAATATGTTTCGTTCATTTTTCGTCAACATTGCGTCATCATCAAAGACGAATTCATCAATATAATATTCGTTTTTGTTTGGTTCTTTTACAGTAATGTGAATGTGTTCGGGTTCTGCACCGTTTGGATAAGATGCAGGTCTAAAGGTTAAAAATGTGTATTCGCCTGTTTTGTCCGTTTTTATCCACCCACGAATATATCCGTGCCTTTTTGCCCAATCTTTTTCATTGCCTTTAGTTGCATAAATTCCGTTTCTGTCTGTTTGATAGATGTAGAGAATAACGTTTTCAACTGGCGTTTTTCCATCCTTTTCAAAAACAGTTCCTGTTAGTTTCAATTTGGGTTCGTTTTTCTCAAAATCAGGAAGTGTGTCTGTTGATGTTAGTTTTAGGTTCCCATATTCAAAAATTGCCTCACAACCTTCGCAAGGTCCACCAACTAATTTATTCATATCAGTTTTCTTGGTTTGTGATTCGCAAGTAGTAACTGTTAGCAACAAAATCAGCATGAAATTTAGAGTTTTCATTGTTTTTTCAAATTGTGGGCAAGGTTGTTGTGTATGGTTAGTTGCGTGGCTAAGCAACTAATTTAGTAAACAAATACGAACCAGAGAAAAATTTGAAGGAATTTTCCAGATAAGCACTTACCAAAGCAATTATTTATACACGGTGTTATAGTGCGTTTTTATTCCACTTTTCCTATTGGATAGAAATTTTCGGTTGTCTTATAGACTGTCTTGTCATTTTCTTTCCACAATGTAAAACTTCCTCCCCAAATAATTTCAGGATATTTTAAAATCTGTTCAGTCATATCTCTAACTGCAAAGATTAATTTTGCATCTGGTAATGACATCATTTCTATGGCTTCATGAGGCAAAAACCACTTCACATCTAATTTTCCTTCTGGTAATCTTAATTCTCCATCTACAGAATTAGCAACATAATGTTGTCGAAAAGACGATTGTGGTTTATAATCGGAAATGAACATAAAAATTCCCGAAAGTTTTGGTGAAGAAATTGTAAGTCCAAAATCAGAAGCTAAATCATTTAGTCCTTTGTTTGTAGTCAATTTTGAGTTATGTCTCAAAGCTGGTGTCATCCAACCATTTTTGTGTTTTTCCAATAAAATTTCTCCATTCGAATTATAAATTATTAATCGTTGAATGGTATAAGTGTCATTTTGCGTTTCTTGAGCGAAAGATTCTATTCCCAATAGAATTACAAAAAATAGAAGAATTATTTTTTTCATTATTGACTTATATTTTTAGTTCAAATTGTTGGATTGTTCCAGTTTCGCTTAAATGCACTACGTGTTTGTGTATGGTTAGTTGCGTGAGTTAGCACATAACTTTGCAAGTACACACCAAACTGAAAATCCTCAATAATTTTCAGAAGTAGGCGAGATTAAGCAATTGCTTATAGCCATTGTTGTGCTTTCGTTATTTGTAATTTCCGTATTACTTTTACCAATTATTTATGTGATTTAGATGCTATTTTTAATTTTCATATTCTTCGAGTTCTAATTCTAATAATTTTATTATAGCAATTATTTCTTTTCTTAAACTTTGACCTTCTTTTAAAACTGAATTCATCCATGAAGCTAAAAATATCATAGAACTTTCAAACTTGTTGGATTCAATTAAAACAATCAGCTTCTCATTTATTTTTTGCTCTTCTTCGATTGAAACATTGGCTTTATTTACCCAAAATTGATAATTGTTGATTAGCCCTTCTGTTATGATAAACTTGTGTAAGTTCTCAATCAGAAAATCCTTTATAGTTTCTTCACTTTCTTGATAATCGCGTTGTAACCCTTGAAAGGCTGATACTTTTTCCTTTAAAACATTATCAGAAATTAGATTAATTTTTCCTGTACTAATCATTGAATTATAAACGCCTTGAGAAGGGTCATATGACGGGGTGTTTAAAACACTTCGGGAAAGTGAAACCAAACTGTCTACTGATATTAATTTGGGATTTATTGACATTGCAGCTTCAATACTTTCTTTTTTGGTAAGGTAGCGGTTATAGGATTTATCAAAAAGAGTTAGGTTTATTGTAAATTCTTTATGAAGACTTTTCATTAATTGAATTTCTTCTTTTTCAAGTTTGTGATTATTGTTCCAATTATTTATCTGAAGTGCTATTAGAATTCCAATAACTACAAGAACAATTTCACCAATAGCATAAAGTAGATACTTACTAAATTTATTTTCAGAGAGCATTTTTTGGCGAATTTTTCTAAAGAATTTTATCATTGGTTTGCGGTTTGTTCAAATTGCACACAACGGTCTTGTGCATGGTTAGTTGCGTGGTAAAGCAACTAATTTAATAAACATTCACGAGCCAGAGAAAATTCCGAAGGAATTTTCCAAATAAGCACTTGCCAAAGCAATTAATTATATATGTTGCTGTGCTTTCGTGCTTTACTCATCCTTTTTATTTATGAAACGAATAGATGGTTATCAATATCTAATTATTCTTTATCAAATCCATCAACAATGACTCCACCCATAGATGCTGGAAAACCAAGTATAATTATTCTTTTCAAGGCAATTATGGGATCGTCTAAAATTGGCATTCTGTTAAGTGCAAATAGAACAATAAAAACGATAATAAGGGCAATTCCATAATCAATTATGATTCGAAAAACGAAATGGGATATTCTGTGCTTTATTTGTCCTTGAAATATTCCTTGAATAGAGTATAAACTAATAAATAATAACGATAAAAAAACAAGTACAATTACGTTAAGAAAAGGTAAAGTTTCGCTAAGTCTCCAAGATTCTTCTGAGAATGCTATGGGAACAGTCAATGCAGAGGACCCAACTATTACCTGAACAATATCTTCTGTGTTGATAGATTTTTTGAAAGATTTAATCATTTTTCTTTATACAATTTAAGCCTCTGTTTGAATTAAATGTTTTAAAGTTCTTGCCTGAAGCACAACGGCTTCGTGTATGGTTTCGTTGCGTGTTTAGGTAACTAATTTAGCAAAAGAAAACGAGCCAGAGGAAAATCCGTAGGATTTTCCAAGTAATCATTGCACTAGCAATGAATTATATACGTTGTTGTGCGTAGTTATTTTTCCGTTTGCTTATTTATCCAATCCATTAAATCATCTTTATTTATTTCATTCCAAGTTGTCTGTGTATTCCGATTTTCGGATTGATTATATTCTGGTTGTAAAACAATTAATTCCGTATTTTCATTTCCAGCAAGTTCTAATTCGGCTAAAAACCCAACTATGTCAGTCGAATTGTTTTCATATAAGGTTCTGTAGTACTTTTTTAGTCTATATTTTATTTTAGGCTCAATATAAGCTCTAACAGCATAATTTTTGTAAAACTTAACATTCTCATTATTTTCATCAGAGTAGCTATAAGTCGAGAAATTGTGGTAATTATCTTGGGCAGTTTTAGGCGTGCCTTTCAAATAGGTTTCCAACATAAAATTCATAAATATTGGCTCCCAAAGGTCAATTAAATTGATTTTTATATCTCGTTTGTGTTGTTGCCATTTTCTTGTCCAA
Organism: Algibacter sp.; assembly: GCF_049667265.1. GTDB lineage: Bacteria > Bacteroidota > Bacteroidia > Flavobacteriales > Flavobacteriaceae > Algibacter_B. The sequence goes on from NZ_JBATHX010000040.1 coordinate 4,709, forward strand.
TCCAATGTGAAATCACAAATAACAACTCCTTTTATGTTAACCTGAAAATCATAATCTCCCTTTTTGATAAATTCAATATATTTCATCGCTCTATGTCCTACTAAACTTGCTCCTAAAAAGAAAATGTTTTCATTAGGTAAATTATGTTTGTTAAAGAGCTCTTTAATTAAATTATGAGTATAATTCCCAGATGATTTAGAAAAGTAAAAGTCTAAAGGGATTTCAGTTGAAATTGACAATACCGCAAAATTATTTTCAGATGCTTGACTATACATCTGCTTTGAGCTAAAATTCTTTTTGTCATATTTTGAATCTTCGAGGAAAATAAGTACACCTTTAATCTCTTTATTTTCAGGAAGCATTAGGGTATAGCCTTTTTGAATAAAAGACAGAAAGTCATTTTCTCCTATTCCAACTTTTAGACTATCATTTTTTACAGGTTCGTAATATTCAACCATTTTCTGTGAAAAAGATTTCGTGCTAAAAATAGTAAAGAAGAGTAAAAATAATACCTTAAAAGATATTTTCATTATCGTTTTTTTTAATTATGCACAACGTGTTTGTGTATGGTTAGTTGCGTGGTTAAGCAACTAATTTAGTAAATAAATCACGGATAGAATATTCCGCCGGAATGTTCGTAAGTCGGCAGTCACCAAGCAATTAATAATACACGTTATTGGCATTAGTTTTTTGCAAATTCAATTAACTGTTTGAAATTTCCTTTATCAGCTTCTCTTAAAGCTTTTATATATTGATTTCTTGTTTCGTTAGCTTTAACCATATTTGATTGATGCCAAGAAAATATTTCATTCTCAAATATTGATTCCATAATTATATCAGCCATCATCCTAGAGTGTCTTCCATTTCCATTTGGAAAGCAATGAATGGATACTATGCGATGTTTAAATCTTATAGCTATTTCTTCAGGTGGAAAAGTTTTGTTTTCTATCCAATACTTAGTGTCGTCTAGTAAATTTTTTAATTCAATTCCAATTTGCGTCCACGGAATTCCAATGTTCTTTTCAGTCTTTCTAAAATCGCCTGCCCATTTCCATACATCACCATACATTCTTTTGTGCAAGTCTCTGACAAACTTTTCAGTTAAAATTTTTTCAAGTTTAAATTTTGTATGAATAGTCCATTCTACTGCTTTTTCAATATTCAATTGCTCAAATTCATCTAGTTCTCCTTGAGTAGTAATAGACTTTATTTTAAGACCTTCCTTTTCTTCTTCATCTAAAGGTGTTTGTCCATCTTTATAATCGAATTCTAATCCCATAATGA
>NZ_JBATHX010000041.1:0-17699 GCF_049667265.1 Algibacter sp.
CCGCCTTGTGGTAATTGATTAACAACTTGTTGCAATTCGGCACACCCCATGTGTGTTAAAAAGAATGTTAACACAATAATTAATTTGGTTTTAATTAAAGGTTGTAAATTTGGTATGTTTGTTGTACTCATTAAATAAAATTATTAAAGTGAAACATTTATTATTAGTAATACTATTAGGTTTGTTCAGTTTTTCGTATTCACAACCTCTTAAAGTTTCAGATATTGTTTCAGAAAACAAGATTACTTCTTTTTCTGAGCAAAAACTAATTTTAGTTGATTTTTGGGCTACCTGGTGTGCTCCTTGCATTTATGCTACGCAGCAATTAGAAATTTTACAACATCATAACAAAGATAAAATTTTTATGATTTCAATTTCTGATGAGCCAGTAGCAAAACTAAAATCATATATAGAAAAAAGACCAATTGAATTAATGGTTACTTCTGATTACGAAAATTTTACGTTTGATAAATATAATGTTCAATTAAGGCCTTATGCTGTTTTACTTGATTTAAAAGGAAATATGCTCTGGAAAGGTAGCCCATCTGATTTATCGCAGAGTAAATTGGATCAATTTTATTATTCGCAAAAAAACGTAAAAAGTTTAAAAAAACTTGATAAAATTTTAAGTGTAAAAGAAGAAGTACCGGTTTCGACTAAATTACTTGTTGGAAATAAAGATTTTATGATTTCTGAATTAAATACTGAAGTTAATGAATTAATTAAAAATGAAGACGAAGTTTTTTACTCAGGTTCTTTAAGCAATTTAGTTTTTACGTTAAAATCAACAGGTCCATTTGAAATAAAGTTTGATGAAGGTTTAGATAAAAACATAAAGTTAGTTTGCACAAAAGATATGTGGGATAATGAGAAGGATATTATTCTTGATGAAGTATTTGATTTTTTTAAATTGAAAAGAGAAGTTAGAAAAGAGAATATAGAAGGGGTTGAATTAATTGTGAAAAACAAACGAATGCTTTGGGACTCTAATCAATTAAATTGGGAAGGAAGTCCTACTAATTATATGGTGGGTATAGATAGAATTCAAGCAGACAATATTAATATAAAGGCAATTTGTAGTTTGCTTAGCCGTGAAAAAAATATAAACTATCTGTATTTGGGGAACGATAATAGGTTGTATGATTGGGATTTTCACTTTGAATTTGAAAATTTAATGAAAGAAGAGCTGGAAAGTTCTTTTGGAATTTATTTTAAACCTATTTATCTATCTACCTCCATTACTTATATATCAAAAGCAAATTAGAAATGCCCGTTGGTAATTGTGGATATTAAAGATAAGAACTGCTAAATCCATGGATTTTACTTTTTGGTTTATAGATTTAGGTGTTATTCTTTTCTTTGGCGTAGATTAAGATTGTTTTCATAATGCCATCAATAATCTTATATGTACTAATATAATCAATGGATAAAAAGAACTCTTAAAACCTTTTTTTAAGAGTTTATTTCTTTTTAAAGTAACTATTTAAGATAAACAGTTCTCCTTTTTTATTCATACAGACCATACTTTAAATGAGAATTTAACCTATTCCTTGAACCTTTTTATACTTCCTTAATAAGTCTTTTTTATAAAGCTAAGTAGATCTTTATTGTTTTGAAATCACTAAAACCATCTTCTGTTTTCATAAGTGTGTGAAAATTTAAAACCATTAAATAAAAAAATCTCAAACTATATTTAGCCTGAGATTATAAGTAAAGATATTATAGGATAAAAAAAAAGAGTAACCTTTTGGGTTACTCTTTTTTTTTATAAAGCTAATTTAGATTATTGAATAATTCTAAATTCAGTTCTTCTGTTTTGTTGGTGTTCAGCATCAGAACAGCTTACACCGTTAGCACATCTGTTTTTTAATCTTGATTCACCATATCCTTTAGCTTGTAATCTATCTCTAGAAATACCTTTAGATACTAAATAGTTAACAACAGATTGAGCTCTTTGTTGAGATAATGACATATTGTATGAGTCATTTCCTCTTGAGTCAGTATGAGACATAATTTCAACATCTAAGTTTGGCTTATCCTTCATTAACTTCAATAAGTTATTATCAATAGCATTCGTAGAAGTTTTGGTTAATCTAGCGCTAGCAGTTTCATAAAAAACATTTAAAATGTTATTACCAGAAACAACTGAACAATCAACTTCTTCCCATACAGTAATTCCACCTTTTTTAACTAACTCTCTTCTTGTTACTGTTCTATTTTGAGCAGGTATAACATCTTCTCTTGTAGATGCAGGAGTATCAATAACTTCTCTTGTGATAGTTTTGTATTGAGCAGGAACATCAACCTCTTCTATTCTAGCTGGAGTATCAACTACTTGTCTTTCAACAGTTTTATATTGAGCAGGAACATCTATTTCAGACATTGTGTCTGGACTAGCTATATTTTGTATTGATACAGCAGTAAATTCAGCTGGAACTTCAACTTCTCTTACTGATGCAGGAGTATCAACTACTTTTCTAGTTATAGTTTTGTATTCTGCAGGAACTTCAACTTCTCTTACAGATGCAGGAGTGTCAATTACTTGTCTTTTTACAGTTTTGTATTCTGCAGGAATTGTTACTTCTTCAAATGATGCAGGAGTAGCAATTACCTGTCTTGTTATAGTAGTATATTTAGCAGGAATTTCATTTTCCCTTACGGTTGCCGAATTCTCTAATAATTGTTGGGAATAAACAGAATTTTTTTCACAAGCTGCTTTATTTTTACTTTGTGAACAATCTAAAGTCTTAACAGTAGCATCATTTAATAATGTTGTAATAGTAACTGTTTCTGTTTCTTCTGGAGTTTCAACATAACAAGCCGTCATACAATCTTCTTTATCTGCAGATTGACAATCAGCTAATACTGTATATTCCCATTTTCCAGATTTTGCTTTAGTTACAAAAGTTTTAGTATCAGAACCAAATTTTGCAGACTCAACAGCTAATACATTAGTAGCTTCTTTTGAAACGTAAGGAACATTAACTGTTTTGTAAGTAGAAGGAACAGCAGTTAAGCTTTTTGCAGCTTCTTTTACTAATACTTTATCTTCTGTAGTTTTAAAAGTAGCTGGTTTAAACACTTTTTTTGTTGAAGCTTCTTTAACTAAAACTTGCTCGGTAACCGTTTTAAAAGTAGCAGGCACAGTAATGATAGTTTTTGATGCTTCTTTACTTAAAACTTGCTCAGTTACCGTTTTATAGGTAGCAGGAACAGCAATTAAAGTCTTGTAAGCTTCTTTAGTTAAAACTTGCTGAGAAGCAGTTTTGAAAGTAGCAGGAGAACTTACTAATTTTTTACTACTATCTTTAATTAAAACTTGTTCAGTAACAGTTTTATAAGTAGCAGGAATAACTCTTGTAGTTTTTCCAGCTTCTTTAGCTAAAACTTTCTCTGTCACAGTTTTGTACGTAGCAGGAACCACTACTAGTTTTTTGTAAGAAGGAGATGTTTGAACAGTCTCTGTAATTTCTTTAAAGTCATCTTTAGTGATACATTTAACGTAACACTTTCCGGGTGTTGGGTTTACAGGAAGCTCTTGAGCTTTAGCAAAGCCTAAGCCTAATAAAAAAGTTAGGCATAAAAATAAATTTGTTTTCATAAAAATTAAAATTTAGTTAATGGGTTAATTGATTTACGTCTTTTAGACACAGAAAAAATCATTAGGTCACAATTTAACTAAAATTAACATTTGTTAACCTAAAAACTCCGTTTTTCTTTCAATCTTTTTAATAAAATGTTAAGAAAAAATCACCGTTTTATTGTTGAAAACCAATACTTTCCTGTCTGCATGAAGTTTAACAGCGTTTGCTAGTACGATTTTTTCAAGGTCTCTTCCTTTAGAAATTAGATCGGAAATGGCGTGTGCATGAGTCACTCGAGTTACATCTTGCTCAATTATTGGGCCTGCATCCAATTCTTCAGTAACATAATGGCTAGTCGCACCAATAATTTTTACACCACGTTTAAAGGCAGAATGGTAAGGTTTGGCGCCAACAAATGCAGGTAAAAACGAATGATGAATATTAATAATTTTATTAGGATAGATATTTATTAGCTTTTCAGAAACAATTTGCATATATCTGGCTAAAACTATAAAGTCAATTTTATGCTCTTGTAAAAGTTGTAATTGTTTGTTTTCCGCTTCTATCTTAGTATCTTTTGTTACTGGTATATGGTAAAACGGAATTTTAAAATTATCAGCAATTGGTTTAAGGTCTAAATGGTTACTTATTATAAAGGGAATTTCTAAGTTAAGTTCACCAGAATTGTACCGACCAAGTAAGTCATATAAACAATGGTCGTATTTAGAAATAAACAAGGCCATTTTCGGCTTCTTTTCAGAAGAATAGATGCGCCATTTCATTTCAAATTTATCAGCTAAATTGCTTTTAAATAAATTTTTGAAATTTAATGTGGAAAAAGAATCTGAAATAAATTCACTCTCCAAACGCATGAAAAAGATATTTTGTTCTCTATCAACATGTTGATCAATATAAACAATATTACCACCTGCGTTAGCTATAAAATTAGTGACCGAAGCAATAATATTAGGCCTGTCTTTACAATGTATTAAAATGGTAATCTTATTCATATCTTGATTTTATTCGGCACTAAATTTAGTTTAAAAAAGATACAAGCAGGAATTATGATTTAAATTTTATATAATCTTTCGCAAAGAGCTTATTTTTTTGAATATTTCGTAAATTGCGATACTAAATTTCAAGAATCTTTACGAATGAACCAACAACTACCATATAAGCCAAAACACAAGGTTAGAATTGTAACTGCAGCATCACTTTTTGATGGACATGATGCTTCCATAAATATTATGCGTCGTATTATTCAAGCTACTGGTGTAGAAGTGATTCATTTGGGACATGATAGAAGTGTTGAAGAGGTTGTAAATACAGCCATTCAGGAAGATGTGAATGCTATTTGTTTAACATCATATCAAGGTGGACACAATGAATATTTTAAATATATGTTCGATCTTTTAAAAGAAAAAGGTGCCGATCATATAAAGATATTTGGCGGCGGCGGCGGCGTAATTTTACCTTCGGAAATTAAAGAGTTGATGAATTATGGAATTTCTCGAATTTATTCGCCAGATGATGGTCGTGAAATGGGTCTGCAAGGCATGATTAATGATTTAGTCAAAAATTCTGATTTTGCAATTGGTGATGAATTGGATGTTGAAGTAAAAGGTTTAAAAAATAAAAAATCAAAAGATTTAGCAAGAGTCATTTCATCTGCAGAAAATTTCCCAGAAATAGCAAAAAGTACCTTGGATGAAATTCATTCTAAAAATAAAAACTCTAAAACGCCAGTTTTAGGAATTACAGGTACAGGTGGTGCAGGTAAATCTAGTTTGGTTGATGAATTGGTAAGACGTTTTTTAATAGATTTTCCAGAGAAAACAGTTGGCATCATTTCAGTTGATCCTTCAAAAAGAAAAACGGGTGGTGCTTTATTAGGCGATAGAATCAGAATGAATTCTATAAATAATTCTAGAGTTTATATGCGTAGTTTGGCTACTCGTCAGTCTAATTTAGCATTGTCAAAACATGTTAACGAAGCGGTAGAAGTTTTAAAAGCGGCAGAGTATGATTTGATTATTCTTGAAACTTCAGGGATAGGGCAAAGCGATACCGAAATTATAGAACATTCAGATGTGTCTTTATATGTAATGACGCCTGAGTTTGGTGCAGCAACACAATTAGAAAAAATTGACATGCTTGATTTTGCTGATTTAGTAGCCATAAATAAGTTTGATAAAAGAGGATCTCTAGATGCGTTACGCGATGTGAAAAAACAATACATGCGAAATAATAATCTGTGGGATATTCCACAGGAAGAATTACCTGTTTTTGGAACTATAGCCTCTCAGTTTAACGACCCAGGAATGAATACGCTTTATAAAGCGGTTATGGATAAACTGGTTGAGAAAACGGATACAGATTTAAAATCAACATTCATCATTTCAAACGAAATGAGTGAAAAGATTTTTGTAATTCCACCTTCTAGAACGCGATATTTATCTGAAATAGCAGAAAATAATCGAGATTATGATAAAAAAGCTGAGGCGCAGGTTGAAGTGGCTCAGAGGTTATACGGAATATTTAAAACAATTTGCTCTGTTTCAAATGTCAGCTATAGTGTAGTGGAAAGGTCTTTTATTGGGAAATTAAGGTTAAATGAGGATGAGATCTTGAATCAAGTTCAGAATGAGAATGATAAAGTTTTTTTAGAATTATTAATCAAAGAATTCGACAAAGTAAAATTAAACTTGAATCCTTATAATTGGGAAGTTATAACCGGTTGGGATGAAAAAGTAAATAGGTATAAAAACCCGATTTATACTTTTAAAGTTCGTGACAACGAAATTAAAATTGAAACGCATACCGAATCTTTATCTCATACCCAAATCCCTAAAGTAGCTTTGCCTAAATACCAAGCTTGGGGCGATATTTTAAGGTGGTGTTTACAGGAAAATGTACCCGGTAAATTTCCATACACGTCAGGTTTATACCCGTTTAAAAGAACAGGTGAAGATCCTGCAAGAATGTTTGCTGGTGAAGGCGGTCCTGAACGAACAAACAAACGATTTCATTATGTAAGTGCGGGTTTACCAGCAAAACGATTGTCGACAGCTTTTGATAGTGTTACTCTTTATGGAAATGATCCAGATTATCGACCAGATATTTACGGAAAAATAGGAAATGCAGGCGTTTCTATATGTTGTTTAGATGATGCTAAAAAACTGTATTCAGGATTTGATTTAGCAAATGTATTGACTTCGGTAAGTATGACCATCAACGGCCCTGCACCAATGTTACTTGGGTTTTTTATGAATGCTGCTATCGATCAGCAATGCGAAATTTATATTAAAGAAAATGGCTTAGAAAAAGAAGTTGAAACTAAAATAACTAAAATTTATAAAGGAAAAGAACGTCCAAAATACAACGGGAATTTACCAGAAGGAAATAATGGTTTAGGATTAATGCTTTTAGGAGTTACGGGTGATCAAGTATTACCAGAATCTGTTTATTCAAATATTAAAAAGAATACCATAGCTCAAGTAAGAGGAACCGTCCAAGCCGATATTTTAAAAGAAGATCAAGCACAGAATACCTGTATTTTTTCTACTGAATTCGCTTTGCGCTTGATGGGCGATGTTCAAGAATATTTTATCGATAATAATGTGCGAAATTTTTATTCAGTTTCTATTTCTGGATATCATATTGCAGAAGCTGGAGCCAATCCTATAACACAGTTAGCACTAACCTTATCTAATGGTTTTACTTACGTGGAATATTATTTAAGTCGTGGTATGGACATCAATAAATTTGGACCAAACTTATCCTTCTTTTTTTCCAATGGCATAGACCCAGAATATGCGGTAATAGGTCGTGTAGCTCGAAAAATTTGGGCTAAAGCCATGAAGCATAAATATGGGGCAAATGAAAGAGCGCAAATGCTTAAGTATCATATTCAAACATCCGGAAGAAGTTTACATGCACAAGAAATAGATTTTAATGATATTCGTACCACATTACAAGCACTATATGCCATTTATGATAACTGTAACTCGCTGCACACCAATGCTTATGATGAAGCGATAACAACACCTACAGAGGAGTCTGTGCGTCGGGCTATGGCAATTCAACTTATAATAAATAAGGAATTAGGATTGGCTAAAAATGAAAACCCGATTCAAGGCTCGTTTATTATTGAAGAATTAACCGATTTAGTTGAAGACGCTGTTTTATTAGAATTTGATAGAATTACAGAACGCGGAGGTGTTTTAGGTGCTATGGAAACCATGTATCAACGTTCTAAAATTCAAGAAGAAAGTTTGTATTATGAAACCTTGAAACATAACGGAAAGTTCCCAATTATTGGTGTGAACACATTTTTAAGTAGTAAAGGTTCTCCAACAGTTTTACCTGCGGAAGTTATACGAGCCACAGAGGAAGAGAAAGAATTTCAAATTAAAACGTTAAAGAATCTTCATAATGCTAATAATACAGATGTTATCTTAAAAGAACTTCAACAAAAAGCGGTGAATAACGAAAATATATTTGAAGTATTAATGGAGGTTTGTAAAGTATGCTCGTTAGGTCAGATAACCAATGCTTTATTTGAAGTTGGCGGACAGTATAGACGAAATATGTAAGCAGAGAACCAAGTTTTTGAAAACAACTTGTGTGAATCGCTTATCCCGAATTCACTTCGGGATCTTTAAATTCAGAATAATTATAAGTTATCTATCGATACTACAAAGTAAGCATCCAAGAACTCTGAAGCTTTCTAAATTTCTTTAATTCACTACGAAGAATAGGTAAAAAATCTTTTCCGTTGCTATTAGAACGTTCTAATCTATAAGAGCTTTTGTAAAGTTTATTAGTAAGTCTTTTTAAAGAATCGAGGTGTTTGTGTTTTCTATCTGAATAACGTTCTAGTTCTGCATTCATAATTTCAGGAACTAATGATACAGATTGTTGTACAATATCTCCAGAAAAATAAATATCATTATCTTCAGAACCATCTGGTTTTAAATTAGATAGGTCGTGGTTTAGATAGTTAGAAATGTTTTGAGATAAGGCAAAAATCTCAAGTGCTTTTTGATAAACCGGTAAATCCGATAGATTTGGTGGGGTATTGTGTAACATAATCTTTTTCTAATAGCATTTAACCAAAATTACTCACAAGTAATGAATTTCAACTTTAGATTTTAAAGTAAAACCTTATATTTGCTTTAATTATTAATTTTTTATAGTTAATTTTCCTTTAAATGAAAGTAGATTCGATTAATGGTAAGATTTTAAGGTGTTTACAGCAAAATGCTAGACTCTCAAATGCCGAAATAGGAAGGCAGGTTGGAATAAGTTCGCCTGCTGTTTCAGAGCGCATTAAAAAAATGGAAGATAATGGCATTATAGAAGGTTATAAAACCATAGTGTCTCCTTTTGAAATTGGTTATCAGCTTAAAGCCATTATAACCTTAAGGGCTTTTATGGGAAAGTTAAAGCCCTTTCTTGAAAAAGTGAAAACGTATGATGAAGTGATAAATTGCTACCGAATTACAGGCGATGAAAACATTGTGATGGAAGTGGTTTTAAAAAACCAAAAGCATCTGGAAGCCTTTATCGATCAACTGATTACCTATGGCGAATCAAAAACACAAATTGTTTTATCGAGAGTGGTTAAGCAAAAGGAAGTTATTCCAATCTAAAAGTGTTTTTAATTAATGCTCTTTGAATTTCAAATGACTTTTCAAAATAAGAAATAAAAGCACACAAAAACCACCAATAAGCGTTACCATATACCACGTATTTTCAAATCCCCAACTATCAATCATTTGCATGCCAGCTTTGTGGCCAAATATATGTGACATTGAAAATGCAATGGAATACAGCGCCATATATTCTCCCTGATTTCCTTTTTTTGCGCGTTCCAAGGCAAACGCATTTGAAAATGGAAAGGCAATCATTTCTCCAATAGTCATTAAAAACATGCCAATAATTAGGATCCCAGACCAGGTTGTTATATTTAAAATGATAAAACTTCCTGCTGTTAAAACGGCTCCAACTATCATTAATTCCGTTTTTGAAAACCTACTATTTTCCAGCCATTTTATTAAGGGCATTTCTAACAAGAAAATAATTAATCCGTTCGCTCCTAAAAGTAATCCAATATCAATTTTAGATAAGGCATGCACATCTCTGTAATATATTGGCATAGTTGAGAAGTATTGTAAAAATATAACACCAAATAAAAACATGGCTATTAAAAAAATGGTAAAAGCTTTATCCTTATAAGCAGAATCAGGATTTACAACAACAATATCATCTAAAACTTTAGCTTTTTTAGGATTTAAAACCAATATTAAAACTAAAGTTGCCAAAATACAAGTGATGCCATCAACCCAAAATAAGCCACCATATCCCAAAGTAGTAATTATAATTCCGCCTACCGCCGGTCCCGCTGAAAACCCTAAGTTTATGGCTAATCGAATAAGTGTTACGCTACGTGTTTTATTTTCAGGTTTGCTATATGCGCTTAACGCCACAAACATGGCAGGACGAAACATATCGGCCACTAACATTACCAAAAAGATACCGAAACAAAGCGCGTAAAATGTGTTCAAAAATTGTAAGGCTATAAACAGTACACCTGTGCTAACAAGACTTCTAACCATAACTTTGTAATAGCCAATGGTATCGGTAAGTTTTCCACCAAGCCATGAACCAGCTACCGAACCTAACCCAAAACACATCATAATAGTACCAACATTGCCTAATGTAAATTGTAAATCTTCAGTTAAATACAAGGATAAAAAAGGAATTACCATGGTTCCCGCTCTGTTTATTAGTGTTATTAAAGCAAGCCACCAAACCTCTTGCGAAAGGCCTTTAAACGTATTTAGGTAATTGTTGAATAGTGTACTCATAAGTTCTAAATCTACTGTTTTCTACATATTGGTTTATTTGTGTTTTATTTAAAAATAAAAAGTCCGACTGTGAAGTCGGACTTTTTAACATTGCAATATTTTATATAAATAGCATCACAATATATAACTAGCCAGACTCATTGTTTTTAAACATGAGGTAAATTGCTTTTTATAAATAGTGACGTTTTTACGCATTTTTAGTTCTTTTCGATGCTCAAATCTAGGTAAAATAAATTTAACTTGTATTTTTACCTTGATAATTTTAAAAAATGAAGAAAATAATTTTAGTGTTAGGTTTAAGCGTTTTGTTGGTTTCTTGCGGCAGTAGCTTTCAAAGTTTTTATAATAATCATAAGGCTGATATGGGAACAACTTCCTTTCAGGTTCCTAATTTTATGAAAGCCGTTTTAGGTAATATTTCGCCAGAAGTAAAAAATGCCATTGGAAACATTTCAGATTTTAAATATATAAAGTTTCAAAATGTTGATGCGTTAAAAAGGCAAAGTCTCATTTCAGAAATGAGTGCCGTGACAAATAGCGGGTTTAAAGATGTTTTTAGAAAAAATGAATTGGTTAACACCCGAATCATTTCAGTCATCGAAATCGGGCCTGTAGTTACCGATGCCATCATTTTTAACAGTACAGAATCTGAAACAACCGCCTTTTATTTACAAGGTAATTTCGACCCAGAAAAAATTAAAACCTTTGCTGATGAAGATGCATTTAATACCTTTTCAAATGATTTAATCCAAAACTATCAAATGAATCTTAATCCATCGTTTAACCCAAAAGATTAATGAAAATAATAGCTATAAAACTATTTGGGCGTTACCACAAGGGTCGGGCTTTACGCTACAAGTCCTCGCACTTCCTTCGTCAGGCTGTGGGCTATCCGCTGCAATCCCTAACGCGGGCATATCAGCTAGCACTAAGTAAAGGACTGCTGTTAGTATTACTTGCATTATTTTCTGTGTTTACGAGTTGCGCACAAGATAAACGTCCAGTTAAAGGTGAAACCGAATTTCAAAAGGAGATGAACGCAAGCTATAAAGATGCTAGTAAGTCCCCTTTAAAAGATACCGATAGAAAAAACTTTGAAGGGTTGGATTTCTTTTCGTTTGATTCCACTTACGTTGTATTAGCCGATTTTAAAAGAACTCCAAATGAAAAGGCTTTTAAAATGAAAACAACCACAAGCAACCAGCCTATTTATGTAAAATATGGCGAATTAGCATTTAGTTTAAAAGGAGAAACCTTTGTGTTGAATATTTACCAAAACCAGGGATTAAATGAAAAAGAAGGTTACGAGGATTATTTATTCTTGCCTTTTTTAGATGAAACCAACGGATTAGAAAGTTATGGAGGCGGACGCTATCTTGATGCCAGAATTCCAGAGGGCGATACTATGGAAATTGATTTTAACAAAGCTTACAACCCTTATTGCGCTTATAATGACAAGTATTCTTGCCCTATTGTTCCAAGGGAAAATTATTTAAAAACTAGGGTAGAAGCTGGGGTAAAAGCTTTTGACAAGCACTAATTTAATTTAAAGTTTTTAATGGTTTTGTGAGACCCATCGCAATTAGGTTTTCTTTTTGATAAACCGCAAATACAATCGTGAAGTCCTTTTCCAGCTAGTATTCGTGCTGTGTATTTTTCAATTCTAGACGTTCGCGTTTTTGCTTGTTTCGGTTGTGCAAAATGTAATAAGTATCCGCGTTGCCTTCCTTCCGTTAAACTTTTAAAAGCCTTTTTGTATTCTGGGTTTTCTTTAAATTTTAGTGCTAATTCTTCAGGGATTTCAAATTCAGAAGTTTTTTTAAGTTTTATTTTTAAACCCGCTTTTTCAACTTCAACTGCTTCATAAATATATTCCTTAATGACGGCTTCTAGCTTTTTTATTTCTGAAATATTGGTAAATCGAATTTGTCTTGCAGATTGTACGTTTTCCGTTTGCTGAATTAAAATATTATGTTCATCACTCAGCAATGCTCCCTTATTGAAAAGTATGGCACAATAGTCTTTAAAACCATGAATTAAAATGACATTCTTGCCCTTGTAAGTATAGCAAGGGTGCATCCATTTGAAGTCTTCAGTTAATCCACAATCAAGTAAAATTTTGCGTAAATGTGTTAACTCCTGTTGCCATGATTCCAGATTAGCTAAAAATGTATCAACTTTTGTTTTCATTTGTAATTACTTTACCAAAAATAGTCCTAAGAAAACAGCTAAAAATCCAATAACAAAACTCGCAATGGTATAAATAGCAAAACTTGTAAAATCACCAGATTTTAAAAACACATGATTTTCGTAGGCAAAGCTCGAAAAAGTTGTAAAACCACCGCAAAAACCCGTTGCTAACAATAAAGTTTGACTTTGCGAAAGCGAATTGTTTTTTGCCGCAAGACCGAGAATGATTCCTATTAATAAGCTTCCTACAATATTTGCAACAAAAGTACCGTAAGGAATTCCAGTTTCAGGATTGTTTAGATATTTCCCGATAATATAACGTAATACGCTACCAAAACCACCACCTAAAAAAACCAATAAAATATGTTTCATATTTTATTTAATAGGAACGTAAATTTCTGTAATCCAATCTGCCGGGTTCGGGAAATTCCCAGGATCATTAGCATAAATTTCAAACGGTTTTAAATCGGACTGTTCAAGACCATTTTCAGAAAGATATGTCATGGTTCCTTCCCAAGCTTCAGGAAGATTGGTGTAATTTCCTTTTAATGTCGTTTTTAAAACTTTGGTTTTAGGAATGTAACCACATAAAACCTCACTTACTTTATCAACAATTACACGATCTCTAACAGGTATGGCATTACTCATAATAACGCTGGAATTCTCAGAATTCATTTCATTATAAATCGTGAATGGCATACCACTAGATTCCATGTTATTTTGAGTCATATAACTCATAATTTCCCCAAATTGTTTTCCTATTAATTGGCTAATATTTGCACTTGTGCTTGAGGTTGTTTTGTACAAATAAAATCCGCCGCCATATTCTGTTTCACCATTAACATTAATAGTATAAACCTTCATGCTTTCTTGAACAATGCTATCTAGTTTTTCTAAACTACGCTCATAATGCGGTGCAATTTGTTTTTCCATGCCTCCCATAAACGTAGTAAAGGCTTTAAAACCAAATGGTAAATCTTTACCAGAAATTGTCCATGTTGCATCTGTTGTTCCATCCTCATTTTGTTTAAAATTCCAAGAAATATTTGAAGAAGGAAAATCGGCAAATTGCATTTGTTGTTGGATGGATGTATTAGGAGTAGTTTCAATTGTTTTCATGGTACCAATACCATCTTTATCTTCCCAAGAATAAGAACCACCAACGCCATTAGTTTGTTCTGGAAGTGTAATTTTCATATCTGGATCTGCTTCAGCCCAAGACGACCAAGCTTCCCAATTTTTAAAATCAATCACGTTATTATATACTACAGGAGCAGGTGCTTTTATAGTTCGTGTTCTACTTACTTCAAATTCATTTGGCTGTACAGCAATATAAATGGCTAACCCAATAATTGCAATTAGTAATAAAAATAAAATGTATTTGAGAGCTTTCATTCTTTTAATTTGATAATTATACAAATCAAAGATAATGATTTTTAAACCTTAAAATAAATACATGAAGGAAACTTAGTTTTTCGACCTGTGTTAGGATTTTTTTAAAGCTAAATCAGGGTTCTGATTTTTTATTAACGCTAAAAAATAATAGGAATAAATTTAAGGCAATTAAAAAGGAGATGGTTAAAAGGATTTCCATGATGTTTAAAATTGGTTGTTTTTAATACATCAAGAAAATATCAAAAGGTCATCAGAATAATTCTTCAAGGCTCCGTTTTATTGTTTACACTAAAAACAAGCAGGATTATATTAACAACTACGAGGATGCTAACAATTAATATAATATTCATATTTAGTATGGTTTAGTATATACTAGATGCATAGTTTTGAAAATGGTTGCGTTGAAAAACAAATAATTTATTAATAGTTGTATATTTTTTTGTTTTACCAAGTTTCTATTTTCTATCGAAGTGCCTTAAATTGGTAATAATTGCATATTCAATGAGCTTGCCTTTACCAACAAGATCTAGTTTTTTTCGAATATTTTTTCTGTGTGTTTCAATAGTAGATATTTTTAGTGCTAGCTTTTCAGCAATACTTGCAGAGCTTTCATTACTGCCAATATGAACTAGAACTTGCAATTCTCTTTTTGTTAGTGTTTTTATTCTTTCCAGTTTTTTTCTGTCTATTCTTTTAATCAGAGAAATATAAAAGTTTATTGTTGTTTTATTTTTGCTTATAGATTTAGTGGCTTTTAAAACCCGTAAAACATCTTCTTCCGACAGTAATTCACCTTTTTGTTTAATGGCCTTTATGGTTCTTAATAGGTTGTTAATAGCTGTCATTTTAGGTTACTTTTATAGTAGCAATTTAAAGCATAATAGAAAACGAAAAAATCCCCATCGTAGGGGATTTTTAACGGGTTTATCTTTTTTTATTGATATAACGGAATTTTTAATCCAACATACACATCGGTAGTTTTTGAAGTGTCTGATAATAGATTCGATAAAATAGACCCTGAGCCAATCATTAATGGACCAAAACGCAAACCACCTCCCCAAGCAAAATCTCCATACTGTCTGATACTAATTGGGGTATATAAGCTAAATAACTTGGTTTCCAGTCTTGGAGATAAAGTAACAGAGTTTATAATATTATTACTATTTAGGGCATTTTTTTTCACTAAAGATAAGTTAGTTTGAAGACTGATATATAGTTTGTTTTTTATATGATAATCTGCTAAAAAATGAAAAGCTGTCGGTAAACTAATTTGTTGTGCAATTATCTCTTCGGTGCTTGTATAATTATTATCCAAAAATGCTTCAGTATCTTCATTAAAAGTTGAAGCATCTGCCGTTGCATTCAAGTCATAGGTGGTAACAACACTTTCTTTATAATCAATTGAGCCTATATCTGTAATTGAAACTCCAATCTTTAGTTTGTATTTATTGTGTTTTCTTGTTACAGAATCTAAATTAACGTTTGGTCTGTATTCGTAAGTAAATCCCAGGTCCGCCCCGTAACCTGCTGATAAATTTTTAAAATCAATATCATCGTTATCAAAATCTTGGCTTATACCATAGGTTAATTCGCCCGTAGTTGTCAATGTTTCATTGTTGGCACGATACTGCCCAGTAAAACTTGGACTATTTAAAAAAACACCGCCAGCACCTTGAAGATATTTTAAAGTAACTCCACCTTTCAAAAAGTTTTGTTCTTTATCAACTAGTATGCGACCATATACTAAACCGATTTCTGCCCATGCATGAATGGTTCCTGTGAGGTTTTCAGAGTTAAAATCAAAATCTTCGCCCACATCAAAATTATCTGATATGTTTTCATAAAGTTCCCCACTAATGTTGTTTATATTGAAAAAAGCTCGGACACGACTAACCACACCGATACTGCTTTTAGGAGATAGGTTAAACATAAAGGAAGGTCCCAAAATATCTGCATTTAAAAAAAAGTTATTGGCATCCGATGGGAATTTTTCAGCATCAGTTTCAAAGTCAAAACCGCCCTCAGATTTAATAATGTCGCCAACGTTAAGCCCAAAATAATCACTACCTCCAAAAACACTAGCAGATATAAAATTTATGTCTGCTTTAAGCCTTGAGTCTACAACATTTGATGGATTTGAAACAAGCCCGTGAATACCTGAGTAATTATCTACCGAATGCCCGACGTAACTTTGTGCAAATAATTGGGTTGTGAAAGTTAGAAATAATAGAAAAGAGAGGTTGTGATTTAAATTTTTCATTGTATTTGGTTTGGTTAGTATTAGTCGTTAAACATACAATAGTCGTTGATATGAAAAAATCCCCAGTACTGGGGATTTTTGTGGTTTTGGTCGAAAAGTTTATCGACTAACGGTTGGTTTTTATTTTACTGCTTAATAATGCGTTTTGTAAACAATTTATTTTCTGTTTTTATTTCTAATACATACATGCCAGAGTTTAGGCTTTCTAAATGAATAGAGGATATTGGGTTTGATAGATTTTGTTTTAAAACTAAGCGACCACTTAAGTCGTATAAAAAGGCATCGGCTTTATTATACTCGATTAATTTTATGTTAACTATGTTTTTGGTTGGGTTAGGGTAAATATTTAATGTTTCATTTGTTTCTTTATCAGTAGTATTTAAAGTATTTTGAGAATTCGCTTTGAATTGATATGATCCTGTCTCTGTTGTACCAGACATTATAAAATAATAGTCACCTGAGCTTAGGTTTATACTATTAGAAGTTTTACTATTTAATGATGATTTAGCTGTATTAGCACCGTCATGAGTTAAACTAAATAATTGCGTTCCTAAGCTATCATATAATGCAAGGTTCACAGTATTTACTAAACCCTCAAAGGCATTCAAAATAAATTCAATACTATCATCTTGATTTATAGAAAATGAATAAAAATCTTGTGAATCATTTCCTGAAGAATAATAACTTAATCTACCATTATAAAATTCATTAAAATTAATTGCAGTTGCTTGCCCCACGTTGTTATTTGGTTCAGCATCATTATTAGCAATAAAAGCTTGTTCCCAGCCTGAAATATTATAATTACTGCAAATACCGTTTGTGTTTAGAATTTTAAGATGATATGTTTTTGAAGTATCAACGTTGTTATAATCTAATTTTTCAATTGGTCCAGAACTATCAGTTTGTAAAACAGTAGCAACACTACTATAATTTTCATAAAGTGTTGCTTGCATATTATTATCCAATTGTAAATTTATAGTTAATGGAGCCGATTCGGTAATATTAAGTTGATAATAATCTAAATTATCAACATATTCATAACCATAACCTACTTGACCAAAAATATAATCAAATTCATGAAGCAATTGAGCATTTTCAAAGCTGTCATTTGATTCTTGCTCATTATTATCACCATAATATGTGTTCGTATAATTAAAACTATATGTTGTACAATTGCTTGCATCAAGCGATAAATAATAACTTCCTCCCGCAGCGGCGCAAGGGTGTGTAATAGATGTAATCATGTTGTTACTATCTAAATTTGCTGTGCCAACTGTACTTAAAGATGTACCATTATAATATAAAATAGCATTTCCTTGAGCAAAGGGTTCTTCAAAATTAACTACCAATTCTCCGTTATAATCGGTGCTTAATTCATAAATATCTCTATTGTCGTTT